>JBKJRG010000405.1:0-2593 GCA_046594805.1 Opitutaceae bacterium
GCGCTCGGCGCGGGGCGTTCGGACGATGGCCGCGATCTCCGCCGGCACGCTTTCGCCGCCCACCGTGCCGGTCAATGCCGAGAGACGAACCCGGCCAATCGTCCGGCCGGTTCCGAAATTCTGCACGAGCGTGAACGTCAGCGTCATTTCCCCACCGGAGCCCAGCGGCTGAGCGGTTGCGAACGTCGCCCAATGCGCACGGTGAAACTGCCCACCGATCGCCCAGCCGGTGCGGTTGCCCGTCTCGGTACCCAGGAGCGATTCGACGGAGAACTGGGGCTGCGAAAAGGAAGCGGTCGCCTTCGCGAGTTTGACGGGCTCCGCCGGGGCATTACCCACGGCCGCGGTGACGCGAAAACTGTTCAACACGAAATTCGGCCGCGCCGCATCGCCGCGGCCCGGGCCGCCGCCCGGAAGCGAGGGATCCGTCAACGCTTCTAGTTTGAAGCCGGTGATGCCGTTGAGCTTGGTCCTGACCTTGATGATGTAGGTGTCGCGATCCGGGGCGTCGTCCACCAGCAACACCGATTTGTCGGGGAGGATCCGATGATTGGACTCCCCGGTGGATTCGAACTCGGCGATGTCGAGGGGATGAATCTGGGCGGCGGCGTCCGCCGACGCGTTGATCGACTCTTCCCAGGCCAGGCGACGGGCCCCCGCGCTCTTACTCTCCTCGGCAAGCTTTTCATCGAGCTTCCGGACCCGGGCCTGCAGGTCAACGCGCTGCGCTTCAATCTTCGGGTCCGGGATAGTGAGGAAGGGCCCGGAAAACTTCAGGGTGGCGCGGGCTTTCGCGCTGGCGAAATCGGTCTCACGGGCCGTCTGGTTGAAGTAGGCGAAGAACTGGTAGTATTCCTTCTGGGTGAACGGATCGTATTTATGGTTGTGGCACTGCGCGCACTCGAGGGTGCTGCCGAGCCACACTGACGCCGTCGTGTTCACCCGATCGAACACCTGGTTGACGCGACCCTCTTCCTGATCGGTGCCGGCTTCGACATTGGTGGGGGCGGAACGGTGGAAACCGGTGGCGACAAAGCGGTCCAAGTTTGGCGTTTGGAGTTTGGGGTTTGGAGTTTCGGGGAGGAGATCGCCGGCGAGTTGGTGGATGGAAAATTGATCGAAGGGCATGTCGGCGTTCATCGCTTTAATCACCCAGTCGCGATACGGCCAGATGTCGCGCAGGTCGTCGCGCTGGAACCCGTGCGAGTCGGCATAGCGCGCGAGGTCGAGCCACGGCCGCGCCCAGCGTTCGCCATACTGGGGCGAAGCCAGCAAGCGATCGACGACGACTTCGAAGGCGCGCTCGCTCGAATCGGCCAGCAACGCGGCCACCTCCGCGGGCGTGGGCGGCAATCCGATCAGGTCGAGGGAGACGCGGCGCAACCAGCGCGGTTTGTCCACGTCCGCGGACGGCGTGAGTCCCTCCTTTTCGAGCCGAACAAAAATGAAGTTGTCGATCGGGTTCCGGACTTTGCCGGGCGTGCCGCGCACCTCCGGCGCCGCTGGCCGCGTGGGCGACACATACGCCCAGTGCTTTTGCTCCGGCCAGTTCGCGCCTTGATCGATCCACTGCTTCAGCAGCGCGATTTGCGCGGGGCTGAGCCGGTCGCCCTTCTGCGGCATCACGTCGTCTTCGTCCGTCGTGGTGACGCGCGCGATTAATTCGCTTTTGCTGCTGTGGCCGGCGACCAGCGCGGGGGCGCCCGACTCGCCGCCCTTGAGCGAGGTCTGGAGGGAGATCAGTTGCAGCCCGCCTTTGGGTTTTTCCGCGCCGTGGCAGTCGTAGCAATGCCTGGCCAGGATCGGCTGGATCTCGCGCGCGAAATCGAGGGGCGCCGCCGCAGGGGCGCGCGTCGCCAGCGCAAGGGCAACCCACGGAATGCTCCACCCGAGGCGTTGACATCGCTGTTTCCGGTTCATGCGGGTTTTTCGTGAACGACCCAGCATGCGACCGCACGCCGTGGGCTGCCAAGGAGCAAGTGACCCCTGCAACCTTTCGCCCCGTCCGGCCCCCTTTGTCATCTAATGGATGACAAGTGAAACACATGCCCGGGTGGACGCAGTGATGCGTTGTCATCTAATGGATGACAATCGGTGCGGTTGCGGCGGCGGGAAGTCGCGGGTCGAGCCGCACGGCATGCTTGACCCGCTTCGCCCGAGGCGGACGCTGGGCGTATCCCCGTTTCCCATGCCAACGCTTACGCCCCCGACCACCCGCCGCACGTTTCTCAAGCAATCCGCCGTGGCCGGCGCGGTGCTGGGTTTCCCCGCCATCCTCCGCGCCGCGAGTCCCAACAGCAGCGTTCAACTCGCCGGCGTCGGCGTCGAAGGGATGGGTCACACCGATGCCCATAATTTCATCAATCACGCCAAGGTGAAGTACGTTGGCTTCTGCGACATCGATTCGCGCTCGTTCGCGCGCGTGGACAAGCTCGCGCCCGGCGTGCCGCATTTTTCCGACTTTCGGGCGATGTTCGAAAAACTGGGCGACACCGTCGACGCGGTGAACATCGCGATTCCTGATCACATGCACGCGCTCGTGGCGATCGAGGCGATGAAGCGCGGCAAGCATGTCTACTGCCAGAAGCCGCTC
>JBKJRG010000550.1:0-3388 GCA_046594805.1 Opitutaceae bacterium
ACGCACGCGCGTTCCGCCACCTGCGGGCCGGCGTCTGACCGTCCACCAACCGCCCGCGTTGCTGCGCCCCGGCGCGGCTCGCGAGACTCACACTCCCCTGCCCCACCCCGCATCGCCTGGATTGACCGCGACCATCCCGGCCGGGCGCCACGCATCGCCACCGACTGCTTTTCACGTATTACGTGAAAAGCGCGGCTGGCGCGCCGGGAGCGTTGGGGATCGCGTCGTGGCTTGTTCGCCCTCAGCGGCGGCATGGCAGGCGCGGCCCCGGCGGAGTACGATGTCCGTGCCTTCGGTGCGACGGGCGATGGCAAGACGCTCGACACCGCGGCGATCAACCAGGCGATCAACGCGGCCGCGGCGGCGGGCGGCGGCACGGCGCACTTTCCGGCCGGCACCTACCTTTCCCACCGCCATTGAGCAGGAAGCGCGCGGAACCGGATCTGCACTTGCGGGCGGTTCGCCGATGCGCCACTCCATCGAGCTTCACCCATGCATTTGACCCACCTTGCCTGCACGCTGTGCGGTAAACAACACGACGCCCATGTGCCGCAAAACGTCAGCGCCTGCTGCCAGAAGCCGCTCTTCGCGCACTACGATCTCGCGGCGGCGGGGCGCACGCTGACCAAGGAATCGCTGCGCACGCGGGGCAAATCGCTCTGGCGCTACCGCGAAGTCCTGCCGGTGAAACACGAGTCCGACATCGTAACGCTCGGTGAAGGCTTCACCCCGCTGCTCCCTGCGCCCCGTTTGGGCGCGAAGCACGGAGTCACTAAATTGTTCATCAAGGACGAGGGCCAGAATCCGACCGGGAGCTTCAAGGCCCGCGGCATGACCACGGCCGTCTCGATGGCCAAGCAGTTCGGATTGAAGAAAATTGCCGTGCCGTCGGCCGGGAATGCCGCCGGAGCCCTCGCCGCCTACGCCGCGCGCGCCGGAATGGAAGCGCACATCTTCATGCCGCGCGACACGCCGAAAGCCAACATCATCGAGTGCGAGCAAATGGGCGCTTTTGTCACGCTGATCGACGGGCTCATCACCGATTGCGGGGCCGAAGTGGCCAGGCGCAAAACCGCCGAAGGCTGGTTCGACGTCTCCACGCTGAAGGAGCCGTATCGGGCGGAGGGCAAGAAAACCCTCGGTTACGAACTGGCGGAGCAGCTCGACTGGACGCTGCCCGATGTCATCCTCTACCCCACCGGCGGCGGCACGGGGCTCATCGGCATGTGGAAGGCCTTCGATGAAATGGAAAAACTCGGGTGGATCGGCAGCAAGCGCCCGCGGATGTTCACGGTGCAGGCCGCCGGCTGCCAACCCATCGTCCGGGCCTTCGAGACCGGCGAAAAATTTGCCGCGGAGCACCTCGGTGCCCAGACCAAGGCCTCCGGCCTGCGCGTGCCGAAGGCGATTGGGGATTTCATCATGCTCGATGCGCTGCGCACCTCCGGGGGCGGCGCCATTGCGGTGAGCGATGCGGAAATGATCGCGTGCACCAAGGAAGTGGGTGCAACCGAGGGAATTTTCCCGGCGCCCGAAGGCGCGGCCTGCTATGCCGCTTTGAAGACCTTGCTCGCGGCCGGGAAGATACGGACCGACGAGACGATCGTGCTCTTCAATACCGGGACCGGGCTTAAGTACCTTGAGTGTTATGGCGGGTGAGCAATCGCCTTCTGGTTTGCTCCCGCGGCGCAGGATGCCGCTGTCTCGAAGGTACGGGAGTTCGCGCAGGAGGTCGCCGCGACTGAGCAGGGATCAGAGGAATTGAACGTAGGGGCGTCGCTCGCCGACGCCCGCGGTGCGAGAATCACTGCGTATTCCCGGGCGCCGGCAAGCGACGCCCCTACCCTCTGGCCTATGATTTCCGTTCAGGCCAGTGCTGCCGGAATTTCCCGCGCAGGAATCGCACGCTCTCGGCGAGCTGATCCATCCCGTCCACGCCGTCCTCGACGCTTACCCAGCCATCGAAGCCGGCGCTGCGGAGCTCGCGGAAGATCGCGTCGTAGTCGTTCATCCCCCGGCCAATGGTGCCGTGGCGCAACCGCTTCACGTAGCCTTGCGCGCCGCCTTCCTCCCGCCGGAGATCCTCGATTGTCCCTTCGGCGATGTAGCGGTCGCTCGCGTGCATCGTCACCACGCGATGCTTGACCCGCCGCAACAGTTCGAGCGGATCCTCGCCGGCGACAATCGTGTTGCTCGGATCGTAGTTCACGCCGAAGTGCGGGTGGTGGATGCGATCCACCAGCGCGCAAAACACGTCCATCTTCTGGGCGAATTCCGGATAGCTCCAGAAATCGTCCTTGTAGTGATTCTCGAGGATGAGCGTCACGCCGCAGGCCGCCGCTTCGGGCAGGCAGGCCTCGATGCTCTCCGCCACCACCTCGATGCCCCGCGCCACGGTCAATTCCGGTCGCCGCTGGCCCGACAGCACCCGGCAATACTTCGCACCCAGCGCCGCCGACATCCGGATCCACATTTTTTCCTTTTCGATTTCGAGCGCGCGGAAATCAGCGTCCGGATGCGAAAAATCGGGCGAGCAGCACAGCATCGGGATCACCAGTCCCTGGCTCTCCGCTTCGCGCCGCGCGGCCGGCCAGTGCGCGGGATCGGCCAGCTCGAGGAATCCGCTGTAATACTCCAGCCCATCCAGCCCGAGCGGCAGCGCCAGGTCGATCCACTGCTGCAACGTCATCGTGCCGTCGCGCGACAACTGACGCATGTAGGCCTTCGGGATGGCGGCGAGTTTGGGCATGTTAGTTTGTAGCGGAACGCGTGAGCGTCTCGCCGGCAGCCACGAAACGCTCACGCGTTCCGCTACGGGGACGAGCATCCTGGCGCGCGACGATCATGTGGCCGTCTTCACCGCGTTGCGGCCGATCATCGAGTATTGCTCCAGGTCCACCACCGAACCGCTGATGGGACGCGACTCATCGCCGAGCCAGTACAGGGCGGCCGTGGCAATCTCTTCCGGCGTGATCAATTTGCCTGAGGGCGCGAACTGGAGCGGAACTTTCTCCGGCCAGTCCGGGCCCATGCCGTGTTCGATCTGGTGCGCATACTCGCGGGCGGTGAGCACCCAGCCGACGTTGAGATGGTTCACTCGCACGCGATCCGGCCCGTGCGCGTTGGCGAGGTTACGCGACATCGTCTGCAACGCTCCCTTGGAAAGGCTGTAATCGAGCAGATTGGCCTGCCCGCTGTGCGCGTTGATCGAGCCGATGTTCAGGACGCAGCCCTGGTTTGCCTTCAACTGCGGGAACGCCGCCTGGATCAGGAACAGCGGCGCCCGCAGATTGACCGCGATCATCCGATCGAAAAATCCGAGCTCGGCGGAAGCGAGGTTGTTGCGGGCGACGATCGCCGCATTGTTCACGACGGCATCGATCCGGCC
>JBKJRG010000716.1:0-5732 GCA_046594805.1 Opitutaceae bacterium
GCAGCCCTGGCAGTTCGCCTGGAAGATCGGGCGAACCTGTTTCCAGTAACTCACGGGCGCATTCGGATCGACCACCTCCTGCTTGGGGGGCGCGGCGGCGAAGCTCGGTTGGGCAAAGCCAGCCGCCCAGAACGCCGAGGCGAGCAGCAAGGCCCGCGGGCCATGGGTCCGTAAGGATAAAGGGGATTTCCAGTTCATCAACGCAGCTGCAGGGGTTACCCGGGGGTAAACGGATCAGAACGTAAGGTATATGGAAAATCGGAGGGCTTTCCAGCCTTCCCTGCGTTTACCGGCCAAATAGCGCAGGTCTTGGGTCTTGGGTCTTGGGTCGTCGGACACGGAGTTTTGGGGTTGGAGTTTTGGGTTTCGGGTTGAATGCCGTTCGGCGTTCGGCGTTTCCGAATCTCCGGTTTCCGGTTTCCGGTCTCCGGTTTCCTTCTCCCGTCTGCCCTCCGCCGTCCGCCCTCTGCCCTCTGCCCTCTGCCCTCCGCCGTCCGCCGTCAGCCATCTGCCCTCAGCCCTCCTCCTTCGGCCCGATGCCGTCGTAGCGAACCGCGTGATCGTTTTCGAGGAGCGCATTGTTGAGAAATACTTCGGCGGCACCCGCCTGTTCCCCCAACTCCGAGCTCTCAACGCTCGACTCAACCGCGCGCACAAACACGTCCGCCAGATACCGGTCGTATTTGTCGGGCTTGGTCGTGCTGAGTACGACCTCGTCGCCAGCGTTGATGAATTGCTCGACAAACCGTTTGGCCGCGCGCCCGGCCGGCGTGCTCAGTTCGGGGCAGTCGAGCCCGCGCAGCCGCAGCTTCAGGTTCAGCTTGATGCCGGGCGCGACCATCAGCGCGACGACCAGCGTGTCGCCATCGACCACGCGGCGAATCGTTGCGGCGTACGTGAACAGTTCGGCCTTCGTGGCGCCGTCGATGCGCCGCACGCCATTTTCGTCGAGCCGCACGATATCGGCGGTCGTGAGCTTCGACGCGGGACCCAGCGCGCGATCCAGCTTGAAACCGAGGTCCACGGCCGGACCGTCGCCGCGATCGACGATGGGATGCAGCCCCGGCGTGCCGCGTTTCGGCTGGAGGAGTTTGGGCCGTGGGATCGCGCCGTTGCCGCCGTCGACGTGGTCGACGCCGGCGGTGTCGGCGGCGTCGGCGGCGGCATTGAGCGCCCGGACGCGCGCTTTGATTTCCTCGCTCGGCCAGTCGTGCTTCAGCACCTGTTTGACGAGGGTCTCGCGTTCGGCGGGGTCGGCGACCTGGCTCAGCAGCAGCCCGCGGCTCCAGCCCAATTCCGCGGATATCCGCAGAATTGGGAAACAGCGGTAGAATTGCCGGCACTCGTAGAGCCGCCGCTCGTTCGTGGCGGTGTCGCGCGCGAGCCGGTGAATGACCTGGGCGCCGTAATGGGCGCGATTCTGCTCGAGCAGCACATGAGCATGAATCAGCCGGCCGGTCTCGTGATAGGTGCGAACCCACGCGACCTCGATCTCGCGCTGCCCGGCAAAAAGCGTGGCCTGCACCTGACGCAGCAACTCGGCATACGTGCGCGGAACGGTGAGAGACATCAGCGAAGCGGGGACAAGTCCCGGTATGCGCGCCCCGCCGCGCGAAGTCCCGCCGAAAATCGGAACGACAACGTTGAATACAGAAATGGGTCCGGCCGCGGAAATTGAAGTGGCTGCGGCATCTTGCCGCAGATCCGCGGCGGAAAGGCGCAGCCACCACGCGCCCTCCCCGAACCAGTCCAGGATTTCCTGCCGGGGTCATTGAAGCGCAACGCGAGTCGTCGCTGAGCCACTCATTGCGTTCGCGATTCGCGCCGTGACCCTTGCCAAGCCCGATCGACTACCGGAATTCCGGTAGTTTTTGGAATTCCGCTTCCCAGCCTAGGGGCACATCCTTCTACTCAATCGCGCGCCGTTCCAGTGGCGCCGATACCCTTTTCCAGCCGCATGACCCCCGAAGCTGCCGCACGGCAAAAAATCGACGAACTTCTCGTCGCGGCGGGTTGGGTGCTTCAAGAGTACAAGCAACTAAATCTCGGCGCAGCTCGCGGCATCGCCCTGTGCGAGGTTCCGCTCGCTTCGGGCCGCTGCGATTATCTGCTCCTCGTCGACCGCGTGTCGGTCGGCGTGATCGAGGCGAAGAAACAAGGTGCCACGCTCTCCACCGTCGCCGACCAATCCGGCCACTACAGCGAAAATCTCCCCGACTTCCTGGCCGCGCTCCTCCCCGGCACCAAGTCCATCCCCTTCGCCTACGAATCCACCGGGGTCGAAACCCTCTTTCGCGACGAACGTGATCCCGAGCCACGCTCCCGCCGACTCTTCGCTTTCCACAAACCCGAAACCCTCGCGAACTGGCTCGCCGAGCCCGACACCATCCGCGCCCGCCTCCGGCGGCTCCCTGCACTTGCTACCGCCGGCATGCGCCAGTGCCAAATCGAGGCCATCACCTCCCTCGAAAAATCCTTCGCCGCCGATCGCCCGCGCGCGCTCATCCAGATGGCCACCGGCGCCGGCAAGACCTACACCGCCTGCGCCTTCACCTATCGGCTCATCCGTCACGCCGGGGCGCGTCGCGTCCTCTTCCTCGTCGACCGCGCCAACCTCGGCCGCCAGGCCAAGGGCGAGTTCGACCAGTTCGTCACGCCCGACACCGGCCGCAAGTTCACCGAGCTCTATAACGTCCAGCATCTCACCTCCAACTCGCTCGACACCGTCGCCCGCGTCACCATCTGCACCATCCAGCGCCTCTACTCGATTCTTCGCGGCGAGGCCGAGTTCGACGAAGACCTCGACGAGAAATCCACCGCCGAGCTCAGCGCCGCCGACGCCCGCCCCAAGGACGTCGCCTACAACTCCGCCGTGTCCATCGAGGCGTTCGACTTCATCGTCACCGATGAGTGCCACCGCTCCATCTACGGGCTCTGGCGTCAGGTGCTCGAATATTTCGACGCCCATCTCATCGGCCTCACCGCCACGCCCGGCAAGCAGACCGTCGGCTTCTTCAACCAAAACCTCGTGATGGAGTATAACCACGAGCGCGCCGTCGCCGATGGCGTCAACGTCGGCTACGAGGTCTACCGCATCAAGACCGAGGTCACGGGCAAAGGCGGCCTCGTAGAAAAAGGTTTCTACGTCGACCGCCGCAGCAAGGAGACGCGCGCCCGCCGCCTCGAACTGCTTGACGAAGACCTGCCGTTCGCCGCGAGCGACCTCGACCGCTCCATCGTCGTCGACTCCCAGATTCGCACTGTTCTCACCGCCTTCCGCGACGCGCTCTTCACCGATCTCTTTCCCGGCCGCACGCTCGTCCCCAAGACACTCATCTTCGCCAAGGACGATTCCCACGCCGAGGATATCGTGCACCTCGTCCGCGAGGTGTTCGGCCGCGGCAACGACTTCGCCAAGAAGATCACTTACAAGTCCGCCCAGTGGCAGCGGCATCCTGCCGCTGATGGGGACCGAGCCGGTAGCGAGGCGCCGCCGCGTCGCCAGACCGGCGAACAACTCATCGCCGAGTTCCGCACCTCGCCCTCGCTCCGCATCGCCGTGACGGTCGACATGATTGCCACCGGCACGGACATCAAGCCGCTCGAGTGCCTCCTCTTCCTCCGCGATGTCCGCAGCCGCGTCTACTTCGAACAAATGAAAGGCCGTGGCACTCGCGTGCTCACGTCCACCGACCTGCAAGCCGTCTCCGGTGCCGACGCCCGCGCCAAGACCCACTTCGTCATCGTCGATGCGGTCGGCGTGTGCGAGAGCGACAAGACCGAGTCCCGGCCCCTGGAGCGCCAGCCCAGCGTCGCTTTCCCGGCGCTCCTGCTCGGCGTCGCGCTTGGCAAACGCGACGAAGATACACTCACCACCCTCGCCGGCCGCTTAGCCCGACTCGATCGAGAGTTGTCACACGACGCCGCGAAGAAGTTATGTGAACTGGCCGGAGGAAAATCTCTTGGTGAGTTGGCCAAAAATCTCCTGAACGTCTGCGACCCTGATTTTCTCGCGGCCGAAGTCCAAAAATCAAAGTTCGGCGATCCTCTCCCTCCCGGACTCTTTCCGGAACCCGCTCCCTCCGAACTTCGCGCCCTTCGCGCCTTCGCGTGCAAGCAGGCTTGCGCTCCATTCGACCAACCCGAATTCCGCGACGCCCTCGCCAAGGCAAAACAAGACGCCGAGCAAACCATCGACACCGTCACCATCGACAAGGTCGAATTCTCGGGCTTCGACGCCGCCGCGAAAGCGAAAGCCGCGAGCCTCGTCCAAACCTTCCGCGATTTTGTCGAAATCCACCGCGCCGAAATCACCGCGCTTCAGATTCTCTACAGCCGCCCCTACGCCCAGCGCCTCACCGAGCCGATGCTGAAGGAGCTGGAGCAAAAGCTCCGCGACGCCAACGCCACGTGGACCGAAGACACGCTTTGGCGCGCCTACGCCGCCACCGCGCCGGAAAAAGTGAAAGGCCGCTCGCAGGCCGGCCGCTTTGCCGACCTCGTCGCGCTCGTGCGTTTTTCCCTGCAACAGCAGCCCGTCCTCGAACCTTTCGCTGACTCCGTGAAAGCCCGCTTCGATCTCTGGATCGATCAGAAGGCCGCGAAGGGAACGCAGTTCACCGCCGAGCAACGTGCCTGGCTCGAACTCATGCGCGATCACATCGCCACGAGTGTCACCGTCGAGTCCGACGACTTCGAATTCGCCCCTTTTTCCCAACGCGGCGGCCTCGGCAAAGCCCACCAACTCTTCGGCTCGCAACTGCCCTCCCTTTTGGAGGAACTGAACGCCCAACTCGTCGCATGAGCCCGCGCTCCGCCAAGCCGAAATCTCTCGCCGCCACCGCCGGCACCTACGCTGGACTGTTGGCCGACATCAAGCATCGCATCCGCACCGCGCAGGTGCGCACTGCGATGGCCAGCAACGCCGGACTGCTGGCGCTCTACTGGGAAATCGGGAGCGTGCTGGTTAATCGGCAAAAACAGGCCGGTTGGGGAGCCGGCGTCTTGCGGCGCTTGGCGATCGATCTTCGCAACGACCTGCCGGAAACAAAGGGGTTCTCCGAGCGAAACCTGAAGCTGATGACCCAGTTCTTCCGGGAATATCCTAACCTCCGGGCAATTGGGCAACGGGCGGTTGCCCAATTGCCGACACTCCCATCGGTCGGAGAAAAATGGCCACGACCCGTGGCCAAATTAGCCGACTCGCCGATTGCCGAGTCAAAAGTGCCACGAGCCGTGGCACTTTTAGCCGCAGAAAACCGTGACGCCGCAATTGGGCAACGGGCCGTTGCCCAATTGTCCTGGGCGCACAACGTCATCCTCATTCAGAAGGTCAAAGATCTACCCACCCGCCTCTGGTATGCGCAGCAGGCCTTCGCGCAGGGCTGGAGCCGCGATGTCCTCGCCCTCCAGATCCAGAGCGGGGCGCACCGGCGCCAGGGCAAGGCCGTCACGAATTTTTCCACGACGCTGCCGCCGCTCCAGTCCGACCTCGCGACCCAGTTGCTCAAGGACCCCTACGTCTTCGATTTTCTCACGCTGGAAAAACCCTTCCACGAGCGGGAGCTGGAGACCGGCCTGCTTCGGCACCTGCAGGACTTCCTCGTCGCGCTCGGCACCGGCTTCGCGTTTGTCGGACGGCAGGTTCACATGGACGTCGTCGACGACGATTTCTATATCGACCTGTTGTTCTATCACCTGAACCTGCGCTGCTTCATTGTAATCGATCTGAA
>JBKJRG010000871.1:0-8803 GCA_046594805.1 Opitutaceae bacterium
GGCCACGCCGATTCGTCCCTTGTCGAGGCAGGCGAGCGCCGCAGACTGGCCGGTGCCCCGCACGCCGAGCAGTTCCCCGCGCGCCCGCACCAGCTTGAACTCGCTGGTCTCACTCGCGCGCAGACCGCACGTCGGAACTTTCCGGATAGGTTTGATCTGGGATTTCCCGACGATGAAAGCGCTGATTTCTTTGCGTCCCTGCCCGTTGCTTCCGCTCACCGCGATGACGACCAGCATGTCGGCTTTGCGCCCCAGCGTGATGTAGCGCTTGAACCCATTCAGCTCCCACGTGCCATCGTCCCGCTGGGTCGCGGTGGTCTGAACCCCCGCGCTGTCACTGCCCGCCTCCGGCTCGGTCAGGGCCCATGCCCCTATCCAGTCACCATTGACCAGCCGCGGAAAGACGCGCTGCAACTGTGCCCGGTTTGAGTTTCCCAGAATATGCCCCACCGCAAGGGCGTTATGCGCCGCGATGTCGATCGCCAGCGCGCCTTGGTGCCGGGCCAGCTCGCGAATCGCCAGCGCATAGGCCGCGTAACCGAGTCCCTGGCCGCCGAGTTTCTTCGGTGCAGCGATTCCCAGGAGGCCGATGCGGCCGGCCCGCGTGAAAATCCGCCTCGGCAATTCCTCCGCGCGCTCCCATTCCTCCGCGTGCGGCGCCACTTCCCGGCTGACGAAATCTTCCACTCGGCACAGGAATTTGATTTCCGCCGATGACACGTGTTCGCGCCAGGGGGAATGTTCGTCGAGCAGGAGATCGATCATGGGATGGGGGGTGCGCACCTTTAAGCGACTAACCCCACGAATCAATCCTGCCATTGGTTTTGGCTGCCGGCATCGCATGGTCTTTCGTTTTGGCTGTTCAAACGCCTTTACCGTAGGTCAGCGCGCTTGCGCGCGCCAAACCGCGCTCGCAAGCGAGCTGGCCGACATTTACGCGGCCAAAACCAAAGACCGTGGCCGGCATCGGTTCACCCAAAACCCAAGCCCCTCCGGCGACCTGCGGTTGCGGTTTGCCCAACGCGCGTTGGCTCATAGCGTCCCGGCATGGCAGTGGTTGCAGCCTCCGGCATCACCCGACAATCCCCCGCCCGTCCTCCCCTGCGCATTCTCACCGCGGTCCCGCTGTGCGACGGCCACGATAGCGCGGTCGTCACGATCAACCTCGAGTTCGCCCGGCACGGCGCCGAGGTCATCTACCTTGGCTACCACCAGGCGGCATCAGCCATCGCGCGCGCTGCGGTCCAGGAGGATGTCCACGCGATTGGGTTGAGCAGCTACAACGGCGGGCATCTGGTCTTCTTCAAGGAAGTGCTCGCCCAGCTTCGCGCCCGTGGCGCGGCCGACATCGCGTTATTCGGCGGCGGCGGGGGCACCATCACCCACGCCGATGAGCGGGTGATGAAACGCGCCGGCGTGGATCGGATCTTTTTCGCCGGCACTCCGCTGGACGAAATCATGCGGACGATCACGCAGGCCTACGCGCGGCGGTTTAAGCCGGATTCCACGTTTACCGGCGACCGGGCACTTGGCCGCGCAATTACCATGGCTGAATCCAAAACCGGAAACCGGCCAGCCCGCCGAAGTCTCGGCGAAGGCGGGAGACCGGAAACCGGAAACTCCCGGCCGACCGCCAATCCGCGATCCGCAATCCGCAATCCGCAATCCCCCCGCCCCTTTGTCGTCGGCGTCGCCGGCCCCGGCGGCGCCGGCAAATCCACCCTGATCGACGAACTGACCTCGCGTTTCCTGCAGGCCAGTCGCACCGGCCGCATCGCCATC
Organism: Opitutaceae bacterium; assembly: GCA_046594805.1. Classification (GTDB taxonomy): domain Bacteria; phylum Verrucomicrobiota; class Verrucomicrobiia; order Opitutales; family Opitutaceae; genus ER46. Next base: position 1,783 of record JBKJRG010000871.1, read on the forward strand.
CTGGCGAACGACCCCTCGCACCCCGACACTGGCGGTGCCATCCTGGGCGACCGCGTATCCGCCCTTTACGCGCAGGATGATCGTGTGTTCTTCCGCTCGCTCGCCACCCGGGGCAGTCTCACCGGCATCTCCGCCACCGCCCCCGCCGCGATCGATCTCCTGCGCCGCAGCGGCGAGTTCGATCTTATTCTCGTGGAGTCGGTCGGCATCGGCCAGGAAAGCGATCCGTTCGGCAGCTTTGGAGGATCCCGCCTGGTCGACGCCGTCCTCTTCGTCCTCCCACCCCACTACGGTGGCCGAATCCAGCTTCAGAAAATCGCCCTGCTGAATGGCGCCGATTTCGTGGCGCTGAACAAGTGTGACGACGTCCGCGCCACCACGGCAAAGACCGAAGTCGCTGCCCGCCTGGCCGCGAATGGAAAAAATCAGCCGCTCTACTCCACCATCGCTGCGAAGCACAACGATCCCGGCGTCGACACGCTGTATGCTGCCATCGCGCAGCTCGCAGGGTTGCCGCCGGCTTCTTCGGCGCCCCGCGGCGAAAAATCATGTCAGCTGGAGGTATCGCCGTGAACGGCACCCGCCCCGTAGCCGTATCTATTCAGTCCGACGTAGGTCAGCGCGCTTGCGCGCGCTCTGGAAAGCGCGCGCAAGCGAGCTGGCCTACGGGGTCACCTTTCAGTATTCAAAAGCACGAGGAGATTCGTGGCCGACTGAATGGATACGGCTTAGCGGAACGCGTGAGCGTTTCGCCGGCAAATCTCGCGTCATCGCACCCGCGAAAAGCTCACGCTTTCCGCTACCGGCGGAATCGCCTTTGACCATGTCATCCCTCGGCCAAATCGCGGATTCCGTCGACCGCTACAACACCCACGTCTCCGCCGAGGTGCAGCGCGCGCGCCTTGATGCAGCGTTTGCCACGGAGCTGCGCACGCGCTGGTCCTCCGTTCGCGCCGGCATCGATCGCACCCAATCGCCCACCGGCACGCCGCTGCCGCGGCTGGCCCTGCCCGACACCGACGAGCCCGGGGCCATTGCCGACTATCTCATCGGCCAGGGATTGCCCGGAGAATTCCCTTTCGCCAACGGAGCTTACCGTGAGATGTACCTCGACCGCGCCGCGGAAAAAACAGGGGGTGCGACCGCCGGCGAGGAGCCGATGCGACTATTCGCCGGGCTCGGCCTGCCCGAGGATACCAACGCCCGCTTCAAATACCTCTCCCGCCACCAGCCCAGCACGCGGCTCTCCACCGCGTTCGATGGCCCCACCCTCTATGGCCTCGACAGCGATCACCCAGGGGTCCTCGGCAAGGTCGGCGAGGGCGGCGTCGCGATCGACACGGTCGACGACATGGTCCGGCTCTACGACGGTTTCAACCTCGTCGCACCCAACGCGTCCGTGTCAATGACCATGAACGGCCCGGCCCCCGCCATCCTCGCGATGTTCATCGCCGCGGCCCAGCGCCGCTTCGGGGCCGACTGCGTGGCCCAATTGCGGGGCACCATTCAGGCCGACATTCTCAAGGAAGTGCAGGCCCAGAACGAAGTTCTTTTCCCCATCGATGCATCGCTGCGTTTCCTCGGCGACATGATCGCGTGGTGCACGGGCAACATGCCGCGCTTCTACCCGATCAGCATCAGCGGTTATCACATCGCCGAGGCGGGGGCGACGCCCGTGCAGCAGGCGGCCTTCACCCTGAGCAACGGCTTTTCCTACGTGGAGCAACTGCGCGCCCGCGGGCTGGACGTGAACCAGTTTGGCCCGCGACTCTCGTTCTTCCTGGATTGCGGGCTCGACGTGGAATACCTCGTCCTCGGCCGCGCCTGCCGGCGGATCTGGGCGATCGGGATGCGCGACGTCTTCGCCGCCGGGCCGCGCGCGCAGCTCCTCAAGCTGCATACGCAGACCAGCGGGCGTTCGTTGGTGGCCGCCGAGTTCAAGAACAACCTCACCCGCACCGCCACCGAGCTCCTGATGGCGTACATCAACGCGACCAATTCCTGCCACAGCAACAGCGCCGACGAACCCTTCACCACCCCAACCGAGGAATACGTCCGGCTCGCCTCCCACGCCCAGTCGATCCTCCTCGAGGAAACCGGGCTCTTCAAGCACACCATGAACCTGTTCGGCGGCTCTCCGGGCCTGCTCCAGCTCGAGCGCCAGGTGGAGCGCGCCATCCTCGAGGTGTTCCGCGAAATCGATTCGCTCGGCGGCGTGCTCCCGGCGATGGAGCAGCGTTACCAGCGCAGCAAAATCCAGGAAGCCGCCCACCGCTACGAGCAGCAGATCAATTCGGGCGAGCGGCCGATCATCGGGCTCAACCGGTACGCGCCGCTCGACGAAAAAATGGCGAGCGTTCCGCTGGCGCGCACCGCGCCCCGGAAGCAACGACTGCAGGTCGAACGCCTCCGCGCCTTCAAAAAGAAAAATGCGGCGCGGGCGCCCGAGGCATTGCAACGCCTCGAAAACGTCGCGCGCGGCCACGGGAACGTCTTCGCCGAACTTCTCCGCACGGTCGAAGTCTGCTCTCTGGGACAGATCACGGCGTGCCTCACCGGCGTGGTCGGCAAATTCCGGCCCATGGTTTGAGATTTCAGGATTTGCCCTCCCTGCTCTTAAGCCTAGCTTGCCCCCATGAACCTCAGCCTCCCACTCGACAAGATGACGGTCGAAGAGAAGCTACGCCTGATAGAACAGATCTGGGAGGATTTGCGGAAGAACGAAGAACAATCTGCCGTCCCTGACTGGCACCTCGCAATCCTGCGCGAACGCGGGGATATGGTCGCCGGGGGCAAGGCCGAGTTCGTCGATCTCGACACGTTCAAAAAGCTCGTGGATGCGGAAATTGCACGCGGCCGACCGAGATGACCCTCCGGGTCTTAGATACCGCGCGCACCGACCTGGCCAGCGGTTATTGGTTCTACGAGGAGCAGAATCCGGGAGTTGGCAGCTATTTCTTAACGAGCATCTACTCGGATCTGCATCAACTGAGTAAGACGGCAGGCGTGCATCGAAAGTTGCCGGACGGTTCCCATCGGATGAATGCTCGAAAATTTCCTTACGCGATTTATTATCGGATCAATGGCGGGGCGGCTGAGGTCCATGCCATCCTGGACTCACGACGCTCGCCCGAATGGATCCGCCAGCGACTCCGTGACTCGTAGTCTCCGAAAGAATGAATCTTTCGCCCTCATCGCCTCCGTCGAGCAGCACGAATCGGCACCTGGCAGATCACTGCCGCATGGTAGCGGCCGAGGAAGCAAAGCTCCGTGAAGGCGGCGGCCCCGCCGGCCGCGAGCGCCAGCACACCCTGGGTCGGATGACCGCGCGCGAGCGCGTCACCGGACTGATCGACGAAGCGCCGCAGTTCCTCGAATTGGGTCTCTGGGCCGCGCACGGCATGTACCGCGAATGGGGCACCTTCACCGCCGCGGGCGTCATCACCGGTATCGGCTCGGTAGCGGGACGGCGGGTGATGATCATCGCCAACGACGCCACGGTGAAGGCCGGCGCGTTCGTCCCGATGACGTGCAAGAAAATCCTCCGAGCCCAACGCATCGCGTGCGAGAGCGGACTCCCGCTGGTCTACCTTGTCGACTCCTCCGGCGTTTTTCTCCCGCTGCAGGACGAGGTGTTTCCGGACGAGGACGATTTCGGGCGCATCTTTCGCAACAACGCGGTGATTTCCGCGGCGGGCATCCCGCAATTTGCTGCCATCATGGGCAACTGCGTCGCCGGCGGCGCGTACCTCCCGGTGCTCTGCGATAAGATCCTCATGACGGAAGGGAGCGGACTGTATCTCGCCGGTCCTTCGTTGGTGAAAGCAGCGATTGGCCAGGACGTGGACAGCGAATCGCTCGGCGGCGCGACCATGCATGCCGAGCTCAGCGGCACGGTCGATTTCAAGGAAAAGGACGACGACGCCTGCCTGAGACGACTCCGGTCACTCGTGGACCTGTTGCCCACCGAAAACTCCGAACCCCCAACTCCAAACTCCAAACCCCAAACTCCAAACTCCAAGCTCCAGGACCAACCCAAGACTCAAAACCCAAAATCCAAAACCGCGCCGACCGCTCGTCCTTCGGCTGATGTCTACGAACTGGTATCGCTCGACGGGCGGCGCGAATACGACATGCGCGACCTGCTTGCCTGCATCGTCGACGCCGACTCGCTCGAGGAATACAAAGCCGACTACGGCAAGTCCCTCGTCTGCGTCTACGCCCGGATCGGCGGCCGCGCCGTGGGCATCGTGGCCAATCAACGCGCGCGGGTGCAGTCGAAGCAGTCCGGCCTGCAAATGCCCGGGGTGATTTACGCCGACAGCGCGGAAAAAGCGGCCCGGTTCATCCTGGACTGCAACCAGACGCGGCTGCCGCTGGTATTCTTCCAGGATGTTTCTGGTTTCATGGTCGGCAAGGACGCGGAGCAAAGCGGCATCATCCGATCCGGAGCCAAGCTCGTGAATGCCGTAAGCAACTCCACCGTGCCGAAGCTCACCGTGATCGTGGGCGGCAGTTACGGCGCGGGGCACTACGCGCTTTGCGGCAAGGCTTTCGATCCCCGGTTCATCTTTGCCTGGCCCAATGCCCGCTACGCGGTGATGGGCGCCGGTCAGGCCAGCGATGTCGTTTTCAACATTCTGTCTCGCGGCAGCGCCAAGGATCGCACGGCGGAAGATCTCGCTGCACTGCGCGACAAGGTCAAAAAGGATTATCTCGAGCAGGCCGACATCCGCTACGGCGCCGCCCGCGGGTGGGTCGACGCCATCATCCAGCCCCACGACACCCGCGAGGTCCTGCTTTCCGCCCTGTCCGTCGCGACCCGGCCCGCCCCGAAGGCAAATTTTCACACCGGAGTGATTCAAGTCTGACTTGTCCTGCTCGTAGCCGCACGAGCGACCCATGTCCTCCCCGCTCAAAATCGCCAACGCCTCCGCCTTCTGGGGCGATCAACCGGACGCGGCGGCGCGGCTCGTGGCGCTACAACCCGATCTCGATTTCATCACCCTCGATTATCTGGCAGAGCTTTCGCTTTCCATCCTGGCGGGCATGCGCGCCAAAGATCCGTCGGCCGGCTACGCCCGGGACTTCGTCGAAATGGTGCAGTCGCTGGTCCCTTTCTGGCAGGGCGGGGGAAAAACCAAGATTGTCACCAACGCCGGCGGGCTCGACCCGGCGGCGTGCGGTCGCGCGGTGCAAGCCGTGCTCCGCGAGGCCGGTCTGGCCCGCGTGAGCATTGCAGTCGTCACCGGCGACGACGTGATGCCGCTCGCGACCCGGGCGGCCGACCGGTCCGGTGGCAGAGAGCAACCCGCACCTGCATTCCGGAATCTCGAGACGAACGAACCGCTGGCCACCGCAGCCGATCGCCTGGTCACCGCCAACGCCTATCTTGGCGCCGGCGCCATCGCCGACGCGCTGCGCGCCGGTGCCGACATCGTGATCACCGGGCGGGTCGCGGATCCATCCCTCACGGTCGGGCCCTGTCTCGCGCATTTTGGCTGGAAAGCGACGGACTACGATCAAATCGCCGGGGCGACCGTTGCCGGGCACCTGATCGAGTGCGGGACCCAGGCGTGCGGCGGATTCTCCACCGACTGGCTGAACCTGCCGGATGCGCACGAGATCGGTTTTCCGATCGCGGAAGTGGCCGCGGACGGATCCTGCGTGCTCGCCAAGCCCGCCGGCACGGGCGGAGTCGTGACCCTCCAGACGGTGAAGGAGCAACTCCTCTACGAAATCGGCGATCCGGGAAACTACCTCTCACCGGATGCAACCGTTTCGTTCCTCACCCTGCACCTCGCGGCAGCCGGCGGGGATCGCGTGAGCGTTGCGGGAGCCACCGGGCGGCCCCCGCCTCCCACCTACAAGGTAAGCGCCAGCTACCGCGATGGCTTCAAAGCCCACGGGATGCTGACCGTGTTCGGACACGACGCGGTGAAAAAAGCCCGTCACGCCGGCGAAGCCATTCTCCATCGGCTGGCGGCGCGCGGCTGCACCTTTCGCGAGACACTCGTCGAATGCCTCGGCACCGGCGCGAGCGTGCGCGGAATCGTGAGCCGGATGAGCGACACCCACCTGGTCGAGACGGTCCTCCGGATCAGTGTGGCCGCCGACACCAGGGCGCCCGTCGAACGTTTCACCAAAGAAATCGCGTCGCTCGTGACCTCGGGCCCGCAAGGCGTGACCGGCTACGCCACCGGCCGCCCAAAGGTGCTGCCCATTTTCGGCTACTGGCCCTGCCTGATCGAACGCACGCTGGTGGAACCAAAAACGATCCTCTTATGAGTGCGTTTCCCACTCTTTATCTTTCTCTTTCTCTTTCTTCCAAGATTGACGAGGAAGACAGACGCCACGCCGCTGACGAAAGAGAAAGAGTAAGAGAAAGATTTTGAGCCATGATCCCCCTCCGTGAAATCGCCTTCGCCCGCAGTGGCGACAAGGGCAACTCCGCCAATGTCGCGGTGTTTGGCCGCACGCCGGCAGCGTATGCGTGGCTGCGCGATCACCTCACGGCCGCGCGCGTCGAGGAGTTCTTTCGGCCGCTCGGCGTGGGTTCGGTGACGCGCTACGAAGCGCCGAACCTGGAGGCGCTGAACTTTGTCCTGCCGCACATCCTCGCCGGCGGGGGCAGCCGATCCTTGCGCATCGACGCCCAGGGCAAGACGCTCGGCATGGCTCTCCTCGAGCTCCCGGTCGATGCCGAGAAAGTAGCGCGGGCGTCCCGCCTGCCTGCCTGATTGCAGGAAAAACGATGACGCCACGTCCCATGCCAGTGCACATTCTGACCGTGACGGAAGGTCCGGTCACCACCGTGACGCTCAACCGCCCGGATCGACGCAACGCACTCAACGTGCCGCTGCTCGAGGAGCTTTGCGCCGCGGTCGCCGCCGCCGAAGCCGACCCGGCGCAACGCATCCTCATCCTGCGCGGAGCAGGCCGCGTGTTCTGCTCCGGCCTGGACCTTGCGGAAGCGGGCAGCCCGGAATTTGCCCACCGTTCGGCCGAATTGGTGGGGCAG
>JBKJRG010000087.1:0-8087 GCA_046594805.1 Opitutaceae bacterium
TCGTCCGAGGTGTCGTGCCGGTTGGCATCCTCCGGCGTGCCGTCGTTTTTCTTTTCGTCGATCAACATCCAATTGCCGCCTTTGCGCGGGACGGCGGCGTCGAAGGCCCCCTCGAAAAACTCCACGCACTCGGATAGGATTTCCACCACGGAGAAGCCATCGTGCCGGGCGGCGCGCAGCATCATTTCCGTCATGTGGTTCACCTGGGTCGCATGGCTGCGCGCCACAAAAGTCGCGCCGCTGTTGAGCAGCGTGCGCATGGGATTGATCGGCTGGTCGATGGCGCCCCAGGGGTCGGTCTTGGACTTGAAGCCGATCGGGGAGGTGGGAGACGTCTGCTTTTTCGTCAGGCCGTAGACGGAATTGTCCATGATGACGTAGGTCATCCGCGGATTCTTCCGCGCCGTGTGCACGAGATGATTGCCGCCGATGGAAAAACCGTCGCCGTCTCCGCCAAAGACGAAGACGTGGAGATCCTCGTTGCCCAGGCTGATGCCCGCGGCGAAGGGCAGGGCGCGGCCGTGGATGAAATGGCCACCGTGAGTGTTGACGAAATAGGGAAAGCGCGACGAGCAACCGATGCCGGCGAACGTAACGATCTTTTCGTGCGGGTAGTTCAGCTTCTCCAGGACGCGGTAGAAGGAGGCGAGCACCGCGAAGTCACCGCAGCCGGGACACCACGTGGGGTGATCCGCCGTCAGGATTTTTTTCGTGAGCTGCGCGACCGCGGCAGTGGTCGCAGCAGCGGTGGCCGGGGAGGGCGTGCTGACCGGGGCAGAGGGGGCAGGAGCGGCGGCGGAAGACATGGTGAGAGACAGGGGAGACGTGAAAGGCTTGAAAGACAGGGCAGGCGGGGCAGGCAGGTCAGAGCTTCGCGAGGGGACTTTGGCTGAGGGCGCCGACCGTCGCGGCGAGGTCCGTGCTCTCGATGTGACGGGCGACACCGGCGACGATTTCGCTGACCTTGAACGTGAGGCCGTCGGTCTTGGTGACGCTGACCATGTTCGGGTTGGCGTAACGGGCGCGCAGCATCATGGTGAACTGGCCGAAGCCGTACACGCCTTCGTCGTTCAACTCGGCGACGACAATCTTGTGGTAGCGCGCGAAGGTTTCCTCGAGGTGGTTCGGCATCGGATGCACATGGCGGATGTGCAGGTGACCGGCTTTCACCCCCGCCTTGCGGATGCGGATCAGGGCTTCGCGGCCCGGGCCCCAGTTGGAACCCCAGGTGACCAGCAAGACTTCACCCGCGCTGTCGCCCGTTTGCTCCGGCGGCGGCAGCGAGGCGGCGAGCGCCTTGATTTTTTCCCGGCGCTTCGCGGTCATCTGCATGTGCAGCTTGGGACTGCCCGTGGGATGTCCCAGCTCATCGTGCTCGAGGCCGGTGACCGTCGGATATTTTCCCGAGCCGATCTTGGTGCCAGCGGGGGCGTGGCGCGTGATTTTGTCGAGAGGGTAGGGTTTGAAATCGGCTCCGCGGTCGGAGAGATCGGGTTTGGCCTCCACCATCAGTTTCGGGAGATCCGGTTCGTCAAACGCCTCGATCCGGCTCGCGAGTCCCATGTCAGTGAGGATGAGCACGGGCGTCGAGTATTCCCGCGCGATCCGCGCGGCCTCGAGCGCGATGTAGAAGCAGTCCTCCACATTCTTGGGTGCGAGCACGACGCGCGGCGTATCGCCGTGGCTGCCGTAGATTGCCTGCATGAGATCGGATTGTTCGACGTTGGTCGGCATGCCGGTGGAGGGGCCGCCCCGCTGGACGTTGACCACGATGATCGGCATCTCGGCCATGGTGGCCCAGCCGAGCGCCTCCATCTTGAGCGAAAGGCCAGGACCGGCACTGCCCGTCACGGCGAGCCGTCCGGTGTAGGAAAAGCCGAGGGTGGTGGAGACGGCAGCGATCTCGTCCTCGCATTGCACGAAGAGCCCGCCGTACTTCGGAAACTCGGTCCGCAGCGTCTCCATGATCGAAGACCAGGGGGTGATGGGATATCCGGCACCATGCCGGACACCGGCGGCGATGAGGCCATAGGCCAGCGCCATGTTGCCATCCATCGTGACTTGCGGACGCCCGGAAATTGCCACGGCCCGATCAACCGCTTCGAAACGGAAAAACAGATCCTGAAGATTATTCTGCGGCCAGGCATAGCCGGCATCGAAGGCCAGCATCGCGTTGCGGACGATGTCCTCGTTCTTCCCGCCGAAGCGTTCCTGGATCAGCGTGCTGAGCTTGATTACATCGAGATCGAAAATGCGCGCGATGATACCGAGGACGTAGATGTTCTTCCCTTTGTCCTTGGACGTGCCGCCCACTGCCTCGACCGTCCCCGTCGTAATCGGCACGGCGATCTGGGTGAAGCGATTGTCGTCGGCGTTCGGCTTGACGTGGTCTGCGTCGTAGAGAAGGACGCCGCCGGGCCGCAGGGAATTGATGTGGGCGTCGTAGCTGTGTTGGTAAAACGCCACGAGCATGTCGGCGCGATCGCCGGCCGACAGGATGTCTCCCGTGCCCATCCGCACTTGAAAGATCGACGGTCCACCGGAGATGGTGGACGGGATCGTCATGTACGTCATGATGTCCTGGTCGCTCCGACCGGCGAGCCGGGCGAGGAAGCCGCCGATGGACTGGATGCCATCCTGCGAATTGCCGGCGAGGCGAATGACGACGTCGTGAATGGACCGGGGTGTGCCGCTGACTGGGGCAACACCACCGGGGGTTTCGGGGGTATTTGGGCTGACCATGAGGGGACGAATAAGGTGCTCTACTCCGACGGGTGAGTCAACGAACGCCTCTGCCGTGGTGCGGGATGATAAGCGCCAGACCGCGACCGCAGACGGGGCAGAAGGATCGGTTATGCCGTGCGGAGGATGTTTTCCGTCGGAGCGTGTTGCGCTGACCACGCTTGTGGATCGGACGTGAACTGAAAGGTTGGGGCGGGGGCCACCGCGGTGTTTCGAAAGACGCGGCGAGGCGCCGCATCCCCCTCACTCATTCCCGCGCGAGCCGCGTTTATTAAACCGGAGCGTTAAACGGTTCGCCGGACTGGATCGCGTCGAGTGCCGCGCGGTACTGAACGTCGAAATCGGGCGTCGCATCCACGCTTATGCCTAGATTCCGGAGTAGCCCGTCCTTCAATCCGTAGATCCAGCTGTGCACGGTCAACGACTGGCCGCGCTCCCACGCGTCCCGTACGATGGTGGTCTGGCAGACATTGGCGACTTGCTCAATCACGTTGAGCTCGCACAGGACATTAACTCGCACCTGGTCGCCAGGGAAGGAATGCACGCAATTCTTGTGCTTTTCGGAAACATCCTGGATGTGCCGGAGCCAGTTATCGGCGAGTCCAATTCGATCGCAGCGTAAGGCGGCCCGGACACCGGTGCAGCCGTAGTGCCCACAGACAATGATATGCTTCACCTTAAGCACATCGACCGCGAACTGCATTACCGAAAGGCAGTTCAGGTCAGTATGCACCACCACGTTCGCAATATTGCGGTGGACGAAGAGCTCGCCTGGCAGAAGATTGACGATCTCATTTGCGGGCACGCGGCTGTCGGAGCAGCCAATCCACAGATACTCGGGTGACTGTTGCCGGGAAAGTTTCAGGAAGAAATCGGGATCCTGCGTCCGAATGGAATCCGCCCAGGCGCGGTTTTGGGTGAAGAGGTGTTCGAGTTGTCCCATACCGGGACAGATGCTTTCCGGCCCGGCGAGGTTGTCGACGGCATTCCTCTGGCACAGCCCGACCTCCGCGCGCGCGGGGGCGTCATTTCGAAAGCGGCCGGTAAAATCATGTAGCGGTGGCGGCGCCCGCGTGTTTCACTGCCAGCCCGTCTATGCCCGAGAACTACAAGCTGGATCTCACGCAACGTCCCCGCCGGCTGCGCCGCACCGCGAGCCTGCGGGCGCTGGTGGAGGAGACGGTCCTCCGGCCGGCGGATTTCATTGCGCCGCTCTTCGTGGTCGAAGGCAAGGCGCCGCCCGACGCAATCAAATCCATGCCCGGGGTGTTTCGGCTGAATGTCAGCGACCTGGTCAAGGAATGTCGCGCGCTGCACAAACTCGGGGTGCCGGCGGTGGCGCTCTTCCCGAAACTCGACTCCAAGCTCAAGGACGAGGAGGGCACGCAGGCGCTGAACGAGGATGCGCTGGTGCTGCGCGCCGTCCGCGCGGTCAAGAAGGCGATTCCCGAGCTCACCGTCATGACGGATGTCGCGCTCGACCCCTATACTTCGCACGGCCACGACGGCGTTCTGAATGCCGCGCGGGACGACGTGGATAACGATCGCACGGTGGGCATCCTGACCAAAATGGCCGTGCTGCAGGCGCGGGCGGGCGTCGACGTCGTCGCGCCGAGCGACATGATGGACGGGCGCGTCGGGGCGATTCGCGCGGCGCTGGACCCGGCTGGATTAACTGGCACGGCCATCATGGCGTATTCGGCGAAATTCAATTCCGCATACTACGGCCCGTTCCGTGACGCGGTCGGCAGCGCCCAGGCGGCGGGGACGCGGCTGCTCAGCAAGGCAAGCTACCAGCTCAATCCCGCCAACCGCCGGGAAGCGATCGCCGAGGCGCTGCTCGACGATGCGGAGGGCGCCGACATGATCATGGTCAAGCCCGCGGGGCTTTACCTCGACATCATCCGGGAGGTCCGCGACGCGATCCAGAAGCCGGTGGCGGCGTATCAGATTTCCGGAGAGTACGCCCAAATCCACGCGGCCGCGCGGCTCGGCTGGCTCGATCTGGCCCGCTGCCGGCACGAATCGCTCCTGGCGATCAAGCGGGCGGGCGCGGATATGATTCTCACCTACTTTGCCCGGGAGATGGCGGCGGCGCTGCGCTGAAAGTGGCATCGGCTTCCAGCCGATGATCTGCGGCTGCCCTCGGCCGGTTCGGAGCCCTGAGCTTGTCGAACGTGGAAGCCGCAGCCACTCGGGCGTCGGCGAGCGACGCCCCTACGACAAACTTAAAACCTAAACCCACAACCGAAACGGCGCCCGCGCCGCTTCAGAACGGCGAGCGCGACACCTGCAGGGAGTCGCCGGGCACGAGGCGCGGATCCTGCGCGGGATTTTTTTGGGCGAGCTTCACGTCGATGGTGTAGGCGTTGTTTTCGCGGACCAGGTTCACCGCGTTTTCCTTGGCATAGAGCGAAAAGCCACCCGCCGATTGAATCGCCTTCGCCACGGTCAAGTCGGGCGTCCAGATGATCCGGCCGGGGCGCTGTACTTCGCCGCCGACATAGATGTAGCGTTCCGTGACGCTGACCGAGACGTCGAGCGTGGTGTAGATTTTTTTCGCGATGTAGGTTTCACGAATGCGCTGGGATAACTCCGCGGTGCTCACCGCGGCGGCGGGCAACGTCCCGATGAAGGGCAGGCTGATGAGCCCCTGGTCGTCGATTTGCACCGCGTTGGTGCTCGGATCCGGGATGCCTTGCAGCGCGATATTGAGACTGTCGCCCGGCCGGAGCTGCGCGTTGGAGGCGGGCACGGGGATCTGCGGATTAGCCCCGCTGCGATTCGTAACGCGCGGGGTCTCGCAACCGGCGGCGCAGCCGAGGAGAGCAGCGAGACAAATCAGCCGGGCGTGGCGCGGTGCAGGCATGGGGAAACTAGGTGGGAAGAAAAGCGCTCAAAAGGCAACGCCCGCGTGGGGTGGAGGTTCCTCACGGGCGCATCTGTCAGAGTTGGCAGTGGGTTTCCCAGGCGCCCCAGGGTCCTCGTACCGAGGGGCGCTTTCCCAATCGCCCAAATGGATTTCGAAAAGGTGTCGAAGGGTGATCACTCTGATTTTCGGCGGTTGGGAAACCGCCGCTCCCCGGGAGCCGGATTCCACCGCCAACGGGCGGAGCGACGGTCGGCGCTCGACAGACCCCAAAAAAAAGGCAGCCCGCCGTGGGCTGCCCGAAATTGTACCCTGGCGGGACGCGACGCTCAGCGTTTGCCCTTGGACTTCTTCTTGGGCTTCTCGCCCTCCTCGTCGTCCTCGCTGTCCTCTTCATCCTCATCCTCTTCGTCTTCGTCGGCATCCTCATCCTCGTCGTCGTCGCCGCCTTTAGCGCCCTCGGCTTTCTTCTTGGTGCCTTGCTCGCCTTCTTCGGCGGGCTTTTCCTCGTCCTCGTCCCATTTGAGCGACTCATCCTTTTCGAGCTTTTTCTCCTCCTCTTCGTCGAGCTGCGGCAGGTCGTCGTCTTCCTCGTCTTCGACGCCCTTCGCGGGTGCTTCTTCGCCATCCGCATCATATCCGGCCGGCATGTAATCGAGGATCGCGGTGAGCTCCTCGAAGGTATGGACCGCTTTGCCCTGGATGAAACTGCTGTTCTGGTCCTCTCGGATCTCGTCCTCGACTTCGTCGACCGAGAGCTTGGACTCGAAGTTGAAAAGATCGTTGAGCATCTTCACCCGGCAGCGGGTCAGGTGATCGAGGAGGTCGGCGTACGGCCCGTTTTCCTCATCGAGGATGTCCGGGAGGACGAAGAGCTTGTCCTCTGAATCGAACAGGGACTCCTTCACGCGCTTCAACCGGACCTTGCCGCTGCCGAGATCCTTGTCGATTCGGAAGGGAATGAAGGCCGCTTCGAAAATATCCTGGTCGAAGCCGTAGTCCCGCAGGGCGTCGACCAGCTCGATCAAATGCTGCAGTTGGCGCGGATCGATGATGCTGAGCCCGTCCACGTCCCAGCGAACCGGGTCGCTGGTTTCCGCGACCCACCAATTATGGTCGTCGCCGAGACGAACGATGCTCCAGTCGAGTGAATTTGCTTTGGCCATGGTCGCTAAAAATAAAGGAAACGGAAATTTTTCGCAGCGTGCGAGCGGAGGTTGAAAAAACAAGCACAAAAACACCCGGCCCGGGATGATCGTCGAATCGCCGCTTTTGCAGTGCAAATTGCTCAAAATACGCTTCTTCGAAGACCCAGGGCGCTTGCATAATTACAAGCGGGATTTCACGGTGGAACAGCATGGGGAAATTCTATGAGGCTGCTGCGGGGCGCGTGATATTCCGCCTCGATTCCGAGCGGGCGCATGAGTGGGGGGTGCAGGGCATGGCGCTGTTGGGGGCGTTGCCGACGCTTTGCCGGGTACTTGAAAGAACCGGGCGGCTCCCCGCCGCGACATTGCCGGTGGAAGCCTTCGGGCTGAAATTTCCGAACCCGGTGGGGTTGGCGGCTGGGTTCGACAAGAACGCGGAGGCGTGGCCCGCGGCGGCGGCCTTGGGATTCGGGCATGTGGAGATCGGCACGGTGACGGCGCTGGCCCAGCCGGGGAATCCGCGGCCGCGGTTGTTTCGTTATCCGGCGGAAGAGGCGGTGATCAATCGGATGGGTTTCAACAACGAGGGGGCGGCGGCAGTGGCGGCGCGGCTCGCCCGGCAGCCTGGGCCGGGGGCACGGCGGATTCCGCTCGGGATCAACCTGGGAAAATCCAAGGCGACCGCGCTCGAGCGTGCGCCGGAGGATTACCTGGAGAGCTTCGCGCACCTGGCGGATCACGCGGATTACCTGGTGCTGAATGTTTCCAGCCCCAACACGCCGAACCTGCGGCAACTGCAGGATGAGTCGCGGTTGCGCGAGTTGCTCGGCGCAGTCACGAAGGCCAACCGCGAGCGGGGGGCACGCCCAGGAAAACGCCGGGTGCCCATCCTGTTGAAGATCGCTCCCGATCTCACCTGGCCACAGATCGACGCCGTGCTCGGCGTGATCGCGGAGTATGGGTTGGACGGCATCATCGCCACGAACACCACCCTGGCTCGGCCGGGTTCGTTTGCGTCCGTCAACGAGGCCGGGGGGCTCAGCGGCGGCCCTTTGCGGCAGCGGTCGACCGCCATCGTTAACTTCATTTCGCGCCAGACCGGAGGCCGGCTGCCGATTATCGGCGTAGGCGGCATCACTGATGTGGCGGGCGCCGCGGAAAAACTCGATGCCGGTGCGACCTTGGTGCAGGTTTACACCGGCATGATTTATCGCGGCGCCCGCCACATCAGTGATGCCTCCTACCCCGATAATCGGCAGCCGGCCTCCGGTCTGGCGGGAAATGAAGTTAACGATGGCGGTCGACCGCTGCCGCAAAGGGCCGCCGCT
>JBKJRG010000696.1:0-8317 GCA_046594805.1 Opitutaceae bacterium
GGATGGTCCGCCGGATACACGGTCTTTCGTTTGGCCGCGTAAATGTAGGCCAGCTCGCTTGCGAGCGCGGTTTGGCGCGCGCAAGCGCGCTGACCTACGGTAAAGGCGTTTGAACAGCCAAAACGAAAGACCATGCCGCCGGATGGGGGGTGGAGGCGGCCATCCGAGCCACCTTGGGCTCCAGCCGCCGCATCGCGTCTGCCGCGTAGACCAGCGTGTTACTCAGGCCTGCTCGGAGAGCCAACCCCTCTTCGGATGATCGGATCGACGAAAGAAACGCGGCGACGGCGCCGCGTCCCCACTAAGAGTCCAAAATTCTATCGATGGGCGTACGCGGGACTGTCCCGCAGGTCGCGCACGCGATCGTGGCCGAGTTGGACGAGTTCGTACTGGCTCTGGATAATTTTGTGCGTCTGATCGTCCACATCGAGGGTCTGCAGCGCCTTTTTATAGGCGCCGACGGCAAGATCCTCCGCTCGCTCGCATTCCGCGAGGATGGCATGAGCCTGCGCGGTGTCGTTGGCGGCCTGCGCATCGATGATCGCGCGATGCACCTTGCCGCCGAGGGTGCCCACTTTCACCGGTTCGCCCCGCAGGGTGCGAACGCGTTTGCTCAACTCGTCGACGAACTTCATCCGCTGCGCTGCCGCCTCGCCGAAGAAACGCTGCAGCTCGGAATCCCGCACATCCGCCGCCGCGGTTTCGTAGCCGGCCTGGGCGTCATGGCACACGGCGATCAGCGTGTTGAGAACGCTGATGGAGGTATCGTCGGACTTGATCATGGTGGCCTATAGTGTTGGCCGGAGGCCCGCGGTTCGCAGGGATTGTGGTCGCGGTAGGGCGGGTCTCTGACCCGCCCTTGTGGCCCGGTAGCGAAAGGGGCGCGTCAGAGACCCTCCCTACCGCAGCCCTCCTGCCGACGATGCCTCAAAACGGGCAGGCAGGGACGCATGCCGCTACCCGGGATCTTGACCGCCATGGCCGACGCGCTAACTCTCGCGTCTTATGTCCGCCGATCCCGTCGCACCCGCTGTCACCATGGATGCCATTGTCGCGCTCGCGAAGCGCCGCGGTTTCATCTTCCAGTCGTCGGAAATCTACGGCGGGCTCAACGGTTTCTTCGATTACGGCCCGCTCGGCGTCGAATTGAAAAAAAACATCCGCGACTGCTGGTGGGACGACATGGTCCGCCGCCGAGACGATATCGTCGGCGTCGAGACGTCGATCATCATGCACCCGAAGGTCTGGGAGGCATCCGGCCACGTGGCGGGGTTCACGGATCCCCTGGTGGATTGCAAGGTGAGCAAGCAGCGCTACCGCGCGGACCAGTTGTTTTTTGCGGCCGTGGTGGTGGACGGCAAAACCGTCGGCTACGTCAGCGCGCTGGAAAGCGAGAAGACCGGGGCGGACCTCCAGGCCGCCGCCGAAACCCTCAAGCGCAGGAAGGCGATCCAAGGTCAGCTCGCGCCGGTCAGCGCGAAGGACATGACCGCGGCGCAACCGGACGAGATTGCGCAGATCCCCTCGCCGGCCACGGGCGAACCGGGCAGCCTGACGGCGCCGCGCTCGTTCAACATGATGTTTCAGACGAACGTCGGCGCCATGACCGACGCCAGCAGCGTCGCGTACCTGCGGCCGGAAACGGCGCAGGGGATGTTCGTCGATTTCAAGAACGTGGTCGACACCGGCCGGGTGAAGCTGCCGTTCGGCATCGCCCAAATCGGCAAGTCGTTTCGCAACGAGATCACGCCGCGGAACTTCATCTTTCGTTCGCGCGAGTTCGAGCAGATGGAAATGGAGTATTTCATCGCCGAGGACGCCGACTGGTCCAAGTGCCATCAGGAATGGATCCAGTGGTGCCGCGACTGGCTGCTCTCGATCGGGCTCCCGGAATCGCACCTTTCGCTTTACGCTCATCCGCAGGAGAAGCTCGCGTTCTACTCGAAGGGCACGGTCGACATCATGTTCCAGTACCCATTTGGGGTGCAGGAGCTGTGGGGCATCGCCGCGCGGGGCAATTACGACCTGACCCAGCACGCGACCGCGAGCGGCAAGCCGATGGACTACTTTGACGAGGCCTCGAAGAAGAAATTCGTGCCGCACGTGATCGAGCCGGCCGTGGGCGTCGATCGGATTGTGCTGGCCGTGCTCTGTGCGGGCTACGCGGAGGAAGAGGTGAAGGACGAGAAGGGCAACGTGGAGAAACGCACCGTGCTCCGGCTCTCGCCGCGGATTGCGCCGGTGAAGGTGGCGGTGTTCCCGCTGTTGAAGAACAAGGAGCAGCTCGTCGCGCGGGCGAAGGAGCTCTACAAAAAGCTGCAGCGGAAATACGCCGTGTTCTACGACGAAGCCGGCGCGATTGGCCGACGCTACCGCCGGCAGGACGAGGTCGGCACGCCTTGGTGCGTGACGATCGATTTTGAAACGATCGAGAAGGACGGCAGCTTCACGCTGCGTGAACGCGATTCCATGACCCAGCGGCGAATCCAAGAGGCGGAGCTCTTCGCTCTGCTGGACGAGAAGGTGTATTGAACCCCGTTCCGGTCTCGGCGGTCATGCCCGTTCCCTCCACCGTCGATTCGGCCGATGCGGCTGCCACCCTCGGAGAGGAACTCCGCGAGTTTGACGGCGCGACGCGGCAAAGGGGCGCGCAATACCATCGCGCCGGCCGCGTGGTGCAAGTGCAGCGCAAGGATGACCAGACGGTGCACGCCCGCGTCGCCGGCAGCGCCCTTTACGAGGTTTTTCTTCGCCGCAACGGACCGGAGTGGTTGGGCACGTGCACCTGCCCGATGGTCGAGGACTGCAAGCATGTCTACGCCACGGGGCTCGAGTGGTTGGCCAAACTTTCCGAGCTCAGGGGCAGCGTCAACGCGCCCTTCAGCCCCACCCGCGGCCCCGTGGCTCCGGTCAAACTCACCTTCCGCCAGGAGTGGGAGCCCCAGCTCGCGGAAAAAGTCGGGCGTCCGCTGACCCCGGAAGAGGGCGTCTTCCTCGGCAAACTCTCGCAGATCTTCCACAATTTCCGGCAGTCCGGCCGCGTCCTTTCCTCTGATCTCGCGCGACTCGGTTTCGCCACGGTCGAAGCAACCCGCGGCTATCATCCGCCCGCCTTCGAGGGGTGGTGGACGACGCCGCCCGCCGATCCCATGGAGCTGTGGCAATATATTGCGCACGACATCGAGTCGTCGGGCTTCACCGTGCCGGCATTTCTGGCGCCGGTCACGGACACCGTGGCGCTGCGGGCCCGCCTGCAAGACCGGATCCGCCACGAAGTCGTCACCCGGTGGACCCAGCGGTTAAGTCGTCTCGCAACCGAGAGCGCAGCCGCGGCACTGGCTCCGAGTCCGGAGACTCCGCCCGAAGTGCTGGAGTTGCGGCTCTGCGTCGGCCAAAGCGCGTGGGTCCTTGAAACGCGAGTGCGACCGGACGCTCCCTGGAAGAGCGCGCCGCGCGCCTTCCTGGATCGGCATGCCCGGGACACCACCACGTCGCTGAGCGACATCGAAACCTCGCCCGCCGGCCACGCCTTCCTCGCGATCTGCCAGGATCATTACCGGCGGCATTACGTCATTTCGCTGAATCCGAAAGATCCCAGTGCGCGCGGGCTGCTGCGCCGGCTGCTCACGCACCGCCTGGCCCGCACGCTGGTGATGACGCCCGCCGGGCAACCGTTCACATTCTCGCCGGCGCCGCTCGTGTGGCGTCTCACGCCGGCGCGGGAGGATGGGCGCGACTATGAGCTCGCGTTGCATCTGCCGGAAGGCCCTCCGCTGCCGCCGGCGGCAATGCATTTCCCCCGCGCGCCGGATTATTACCTGCACGATCATACGGTTTACCGTGGCCCCCCGGCTCTTGACGGCAATTCGGCCACGGCCGCCATCGTGCCGGCGGAGGCGATCGAGCAGCCCGAAGTCCTGCAAATGCTGCGGCAGTTTGGCACGCAGTTGCCCCCGGAAATTGAGCAGCGATTCGTCCATGTTCCCCTGCGGCCCCGGATCGAGTGCATGCTGGCCGACGATTTTTCCGGCCGCGAAATCCTCATTGTAAAACTCCTCGCTTTTTCCGATCAGCCGCCGGTCGAGCACGAGTGGTCCCCCCGCGGATGGGTGCCGGTTCGGGATGGACCGGCGAAATCCAAGTCCGCGGCGAACCAGAAAATCTATTCGTTCGATTACACCGTGCCATTGCAGGCGACCGCCCGGCTCGGCGCGCTGAATCTCAATTACGACGATTATCAGCACCGCTGGACGCGACGAGTTCTGCGCACGTTTGCCGAGGATTTTGTCGCCTGGCGCGCCTCGCTGCCGCCCGAGATCGAGGTGTTCGCGAGCGGGGAGCTGGCTTCGCTGCTGGGCGCACCGGTGCGGGCCCGGGTCGATTTTGAGCTGATTGAGACAACGGCACACCGCGACTGGTTCGACCTGGCGCTGGCGTTGAAACCGGAGGACTCCTCGCTGACCCCCGCGGAAATCGCGCTGCTGCTCAAGGCGCGGGGCAAGCTCGTGCGGCTGCCGGGCAAGGGCTGGCGACGCCTCACGGTCGAGCTTGAAGGCGCCTCCGTCGGCGCGCTCGCGGCGGCGGGCTTCGACGCCGACTCGATCGCGGAGGCCGCGCTCGGCGGCGAGCGGCATCGCTTCCACACCCTGCAGCTCTCCTCCAGTGCCGTTGCAGACTTGCTGCCCGAAAGGCAGGCCGCGGCCCTGCGCGCGCGGGCGCGCGCGATCGCCTTGCCCCAGCCCCCGGAAGTCCCGGCCGGGCTGCGCGCCACCCTGCGGCCCTATCAGCGCGAGGGTTTTCATTTTCTCGCTTTTCTCGCCACCAACCACCTCGGCGGCGTGCTGGCGGATGACATGGGCCTCGGCAAAACGGTGCAGACGCTCGCGTGGCTCCTGTGGCTCGCCGAGCGCCAGCCGCCCAAGCAGCCGTTGCGCGTTCTGGTGGTCAGCCCGAAGTCGGTCGTGGGCAACTGGGAGGCGGAGACGGCGCGGTTCGCGCCTGCGCTCAAGACCCTCCGCTTCAGCCCGAAATTGGCCGGAGCCGCACCCGCCGGCCCGCACCCGCAGCTCGTCCTCGCCAATTATACCCAGCTCCGGCTCGGCGCGGATTATTTTTCCCAGCAGGCCTGGCACGCGGTGATCCTCGATGAAGGCCAGTTCATCAAGACACCCACCTCGAAGGTCGCCCAGATTGCGCGCGACCTGCCGGGAGAACATCGCCTGATCCTCACCGGCACACCGATCGAGAACCGGTTGCTCGATTTGTGGAGCCTGTTTGCCTTCGCCATGCCGGGGCTGCTGGGCACGCAGGCGGCCTTCAAGCGCCATTACGGGCAGGACAACCCGCTCGCGCTGACCCGGCTGCGGACGCGCGTGCGGCATTTTCTCCTCCGTCGGACCAAGGCGCAGGTCGCGACGGATCTGCCCGCGCGCACCGAGGAGGACGTCGTCATCGAGCTCGAGGGCGAACAGGCGAAGCTTTACCAGGCCGAGTTGAAGCACGCCCGCGCGCAGTTGCTCAAGGTCGAGACGACGCGCCAGCTCGACAAGGCAAGGTTCAACATTCTCGCCAGCCTGCTGCGCCTGCGACAAATCTGCTGCCATCCCGCGCTGATCAATCCCGCCCACCGCGACCTGCCCTCCGCGAAACTCGACGACCTGCTCGAACGCCTCGCGGAGCTGCGCGACGAGGGGAACCAGGTCCTGGTCTTCAGCCAGTTCGTGGAAATGCTCGGCCTCATCCGCGAGCGGCTCACCACCGCCGGCATCGGGCACCTGATGCTCACCGGCCAGACCGAGAATCGCGACGAACTGGTCCAGCAGTTTCAAACCGACAAGCAGCACACGGTTTTTCTGCTTTCGCTGAAGGCCGCCGCCTTCGGTTTGAACCTGACCGCCGCCAGCTACGTGATCCTTTATGACCCGTGGTGGAATCCCGCGGTCGAGGCCCAGGCCATCGATCGCACGCATCGAATTGGCCAGCGGGCGGCGGTCAACGCGTACCGCTTCATCGCGCGCGGCACCGTCGAGGAAAAGATCCGGATCCTGCAAAAGGAAAAGTCCGCCCTGGCCGGCGCCATCGTCCAGGAGGAGTCGCTCGTCAAGTTGCTGGACCTCGAAAGCCTGCGACAGATTCTGGCGTAGGCGCGGGGTCCGCGCAAAGTGCACGGCACCGCCGCGGCGATTTGCGGTCCTTTGCGCTCATGCGTCGCCTGCTTTTCGTCTCCTGCCTCGGGGCCACCGTGCTGCTCGCCGGCTGCTCCTCCACCTATTATGGCGCGATGGAAAAGTTCGGCATCGCCAAGCGCGAGATCCTCGCGGACCGCGTCCAGAAGACGCAGGAAGCGCAGAAGCAGGCGAAGCAGCAGTTCGCCGATGCGCTGCAGCATTTCATCGCCGTGACGAAGGCCGACGGCGGCGACCTGCAGAAGAAGTACGACGAGCTGAACCGCGATTACACCCGGAGCGAGGCGCGCGCAAAGGAAGTCCGCGAGCGAATCGCCGCGGTGGAAGACGTGGCCGACGCCTTGTTCCGCGAGTGGAAGCAGGAGCTCGGGCAATACTCGAGCACCGCGATGCGCACGGACAGCCAACGCCAGCTCGATACCACGCGCCGCCGTTACGATTCGTTGCTGACGCTCATGCGCCGCGCCGCCGATCGGATGGAGCCGGTGCTGGCGACGTTTCGCGACCAGGTGCTTTACCTGAAGCACAACCTGAATGCGCGCGCGCTGGCCCAGCTCGACTCGACCCACAAATCGCTCGAAGCCGACATCACCCGGCTCATCTCCGAAATGGAAATCTCGATCCGCGAAGCCGAGAATTTCATCAAGGATCTGAAGACGGGCCCGTAGTGGCATCGGCTTCCCAGCCGATGATGGACGCCTACACCTTAAAAAGATCTGCGGCTGGAAGCCGCAGCCACTGGCCGGCAAACGGCCGCCACTACCCGACCGCATCGAACCCCGGTCGCTGAAACAACCTCGCTCGCGGAAACTCGCGGTCGACGGCGCGGCGGAGCCGCTCGAGTTGGACGAGCAAATCGAGGATGGCGTCCGCCTCGCCCGGGAGATGCCCCCGTAACCGCGCCCACGCGCCGATCGAGCGATCGATCGCCACCAGGGCTATTTTCGCGGAGCCATCCGAGTCGCTGGGGAAACCATCGTCCCCGTCGCGGATCAAGTCGACCCGCGCAGCCACCGCGCGCTGCAGCTTCACGTCGATGAAAAATAGATACCACTGCACCACGTCGAGCCCATCGGCGATTTCCGCCACCACCGCCTGCGGCTGACCGGCGCCGAGACGGGCTTGCGTGTGGAGCGACTCCTGCGCGGCCTCGAGCTCCGGCTTCAGGCGTTCGAGCAAACCCTGCGCGGCTTTCCAATAAGTCGTCGCCGCCTGGTGCAGCGCACTGCCCTGCCGCGCCGCGAGCCGGCGCCGCTGGCGCTCCTCCCGTTGCGCATCGTCCAGGGCGCCGGGGGAATCGAGATCGATCCCCAGCTTCTTCGCCTCGCGCTCGACCAGCCGGCGTGCGAGGGCAAAGCTGCGGGAGATTTCGCCCCAAAACGCGTCGGCCGTGCTGCCGCCCGCTTTCATGCCGGACGCCGGCCCCTTGGGCCGCGCGCGATCCATCTGGAAGGAAAGACACCGTTCCGTGAAGGCACAGCGTTCGCACCACCGATCGCAATAATTGTAGATGCCGGAAATCAGCCCGGGCTTTTCCGCGAGCCGATCGAGCGTCTCGGCGTCGGCGTCGAGCTCGGCCGCGGTGGGCCCCGGTGGACGAGGGACTTTGCGTTTCCGGGGCATAACGGGGGTGAGCAAGCCTTGGGGGGAAGTGGAGCGCGGGAAGCTCAACGCGCTTCGGCGGTGACGTAAACCCTGAAGCGCTCGGGCTACGGCCTCGGTCCCCTGCCCGTGTCCCCTTTCGCCGCCAGCTCGCCGAGGCACTCGGCGGATCCGCGGCCCAGCGCGCGACAGATGGACGGCCGCTGCTCGTAGACGGTGCAGAAAAAATCGAAGTGGCCGGATGCCTCGCGGCGCACGTCCAGCGCCGCGCAGTGTCCGTCGCGCATTTGCATGAACGCCCGGTTGCCTAGGAAATGGGCCAGCCCTTCCGCCGCCGGACCGAGCCGTTCCCAGTCGTCGCCCGTCACGCGCACGAATGCCGGCGAGGGCGAAAAGCAGCACACTCCGCAGCGCCGGCAGTCGGAGGGAGTGTGAATGTCGGCGGTAGCTGGCCCGCTCGGAATAACGCCATGGCTTGCAGGGGCGTCGCTTGACGACGCCCGAGTGGCTGCGGCGGGCGTCGTCAAGCG
>JBKJRG010000349.1:0-3480 GCA_046594805.1 Opitutaceae bacterium
GGAATCCGGCTCCCGAGGAGCGGCGGTTTCCCAACCGCCGAAAATCAGAGCGATCACCCTTCGACACCTTTTCGGAATCCATTTGGGCGCTTGGGAAAGCGCCCCTCCGCACGAGGAGCCTTGGGGCCCTGAGAAACTCACCCCCAACTGACAGATGCGCCCAGCCGGCAGGCCTCACGCCACGGCCGCAAAGGTCGCAGGGGCAAAAGGCACGACTTTGCTCCCTACGGCACCCAATCGTCCGGCGCCGACGCGTTCATCTGCCCGGCCGTGGCCGCGGGCGAGCAGATGGTTGTTTGGAAAAACCTCTTCGCCCGAAAGCAGCCGGAAGTAAACGTCGGCCAGGTACCGGTCGGACTCGTCAGCGAACAAAAAAGGGGTCATGTCTGGACTCTTGACAAAAATGGCTGCGCATCGCCTTTCGCGCCTGTCAGCAGTCAAGTCATGACCCCATTGGTCATCTTTGAGCGATCGGAGCAGCGGCCAAAAGAAAGAAGTCAGTCCGTCAGGCGGTGCTTCCAGTAACCGGGATCGCGCTTGAGCGGCGCGACGGCGTTGATCCAGACGCGATCCGGCTCGTCGATGTAGAGCAGTGCGTAAGGGAAGCCCGGCAGGAGCCGCCGCCGCACGGGCGGATCGATCTGGCGGAAGCGCTGCGGGTGTTCGCACACCTCTGCGATTGCCGCCTCGACTTCGTCGTAAAAGCGCCCGCCCAGTTCCGGACCAATGCCAGCGTAGTGGCGCAACGCATCGGTAAATTCCGCGTCGGCCTCGCGGTGGAACCGGTAGGGCTTCACCGGCCCACGATCTTGCGCGCTCGCCCCATGACTTCCTCGCCCGGGATACCCGGCTCGCGACCGCTGCGGATGTCCTCCACGCGGCGGCGGATTTCCGCACGCCAGGCCGGGCTCAGCTCGGGATTACTCACGCCGTGCTTGGCGAGCATGAGCCGGTCCACCAGCTCGGCGATCACATCATCGGGCCATTGCCGCGCTTCCTCCACGATCTGATCGAGTGTAAGTGCCATGCCGGCAGCTTGGTCCGGGTCGGCGGCATTTCAACTCTCGCGTTCGCGCGGGTGGCATTTCGCGTGCGTCTTCTTCAAGTCGATGATGGTCAATTTCGCGTTGTGCTGGAGCGTGTCGAGGTGCTCGTGGCCGGGCAGCTCTTTCACGTGCTGCGTCCGTGGCGTGAGGTAAGCGTCACCGGATTGAGAGGGCGATGGCCGCGCACCCCTTTTTCCCTCCTTGCCTCGACCGGCGGCGGCCGGTTTTCTCCCGGGTTCAACCAACCAACGACTGATGGCTGAGATCTCCAAAGGCTACGAACCGCGCGACGTCGAGAAGAAGTGGTATGCCGCGTGGCTGGCCGCTCACGCCTTCGCGGGTAAAGTGGTCCCGGGGCAGGAGCCTTACTCGATTGTCATTCCACCGCCCAATGTCACGGGCGTCCTCACCATGGGGCACGTGCTGAACAACACGGTGCAGGACATCCTCATTCGCCGCGCACGGCTCGAGGGCAAATCCGCGCTCTGGATCCCCGGCACGGACCACGCGGGCATCGCGACGCAGGCCGTGGTAGAGCGAGAGCTGCGCAAGCAGAAGGTGAACCGCCGCGACCTGGGCCGGGAAAAATTCCAGGCCAAGGTCTGGGAATGGCGCGAGGAAAAGGGCGGCATCATCCTCGAGCAACTCCGCCGGCTGGGCGCATCCTGCGACTGGGACCGCACGCAGTTCACGATGGATCCGAAGTATTCGGAGGCGGTCCTGGGTGTCTTTGTCGATTTGTTCCGCCAGGGAAACATCTACCGCGGCAAGCGGCTGGTGAACTGGTGCCCGGCCACGCAGACCGCGTTGAGCGACGAGGAAGTGATCATGAAGCCGGTCAACGCCACGATGTACCGGGTGCGTTACGAGCGGGTCGACGCGCCCGGCCAGTTCATCGAGGTGAAGACGACGCGGCCGGAGACGATTCCGGGCGACGTCGCCATTGCGGTGCATCCGAGCGACCCGCGCTATGCCGGGTGGGTGGGAAAAAAGGTGCGCCGCGCCCTCGGGCCGGCGGCGGAGATCCCGATCATCGCCGATGCCGCAGTCGATCGCGAGTTCGGCACCGGGGCGCTGAAGATCACGCCGGCGCACGACAAGGCGGATTTCGAAATCGGCGCGCGGCACAAGCTGCCGCTGGTCGATGTGCTCAACCCCGACGGCACGCTGAACGCCCTCGCCGGCGAGCTGGTGGGCCTCGAGCGCTTTGCCGGACGGAAAAAAGCGGCCGAGTTGCTCAAGGCTTCCGGCGCGCTCGTGGCCGAGGAGCCGCATGCCAACAACGTCGGCTACTCCGAGCGGGGCGATGTGCCGATCGAGCCGCGGCTGACCTGGCAGTGGTGGCTGCGTTATCCGCGCGTGGAAGAGGCGAAGGCCGCGGTCCGGGATGGCCACATCAAGTTTTATCCCGAGCGCTGGAGCAAAGTCTACCTGCACTGGCTCGAGAACATCCAGGACTGGTGCATCAGCCGGCAGCTCTGGTGGGGCCACCGCATTCCCGTCTGGTATCGGAAGGGCCTCGACAAGGAGACGCTCGGCGAAGCGGACCTGCGGGATCCCGCGAAAGTGCATGTGTCGCTCGCCGGCCCGAAGGATCCGGAAAACTGGGTGCAGGAGGAGGACGTGCTCGACACTTGGGCCTCCTCGTGGCTCTGGCCGTTCGCGACGATGGGCTGGCCCGATCGCGCGGCGGAGAAGAAGGCGGGATTCGAATATTTTTATCCGACCGCGACGCTGGTCACCGGTCCCGACATCATCTTTTTCTGGGTGGCGCGGATGATTATGGCGGGGCTGGAGTTCATGGGGGGAAAACCGGAAACCGGAAACCGGAAACCGGAAACTTCCACCTCGGGCAACGGGTCGGGGGAGTCTCCGGTCTCCGGTCTCCGGTCTCCCGCCTACGCCAAGACTTCGGCGGTCAGGCCGGTTTCCGGTTTACTGACTGCGGAGGAGATCAAATCCCGGATTCCGTTCCGCAACGTCTACTTCACCGGCCTCATCCGCGATGCGCAGGGGCGGAAGATGTCGAAGTCGCTCGGCAACTCGCCGGACCCGCTGGACTTGATCAACAAATACGGGGCCGATGGGCTGCGCTTCGGCATCGTCTCGATCGCGCCGCAGGGGCAGGACATTCGCTTCCAGGAGGACCGGATCGAGAGTGGCAAGAATTTCTGCAACAAACTCTGGAACGCCTGCCGGTTCCGGCAGATGAGCGGGCCGGCCGGCGACAACACCTCCCTCGCCGCCATCCTGGTGCGGCTCGAGCCGTCGAAATTCGACGGTGACGATCACGCGATCCTCGACCGGCTGCTTTCGACCACGCGCGAGGTGAACCGGTTTTTCTTCGAGTTCGAGTTCAGCGCGGCGGCGCAGGCCTTGTACGGATTTTTCTGGAATGACTTCTGCGACTGGTATGTCGAGGTCTCGAAGTCGA
>JBKJRG010000367.1:0-3271 GCA_046594805.1 Opitutaceae bacterium
CCTGGCGCTGGGCCTGAGCACGCGGCTGCCGAAGCCCGTGAAATGAAAGCGGGCGAGGAGCCAGGTATTCCGGACACTCGACGTTGCGTAGCCACGAGCGTGAGCGAGGGGCGGTCCATCCACTCGCTCACGCTCGTGGCTACCACGCAGGTCGGCGCTTTTCTGGCCACCGTCACCTGTCTCCTGCTCTTCACCGGCTGCTCGGTCCTTTCCCTTCGACGCCAGCCGCCGCCGCCCGGGGTCACCACGCTCAAGTCGCCGCTGGTGCTGCTGCCGGCGCAGCTTATCGGCAACTACCTGGTGTTCGAGGCCAAGTGGGACCGCTCGGGCCCGTACCATTTCGTGATCGACACCGGCTCGTCGGTCACGCTCGTGACGCCGGCGCTCGCCCGCCGCTACCCGGGCCGGTTTCCCGCGACGGCCAACGCGCCGCGCGTGCGCTTCACCGATGCGGACGGTCGGATCGCCGAGCTGCCCTCGGCGTCGCTGCGACGGCTGGAACTGGGCGATGCCGTGTTCGAGGACGTGCCGGTTCTGCTTTACGATTATGCGGCCTTGTCGGCGCACCTGGGCGTGCGGATCGACGGCGTGCTGGGTTTTCCCCTGTTTCGGGAGACGCTGTTGACGCTGGATTACCCCGGCAGCCGCGTGGTGCTCCAGCCGAAGAATGCCATCGCAGTCACGCCGGGCACGGTGATCCCCTTCGATGACTCGCGAAAAACGCCGCTGATTTCCCTCCGGCTGGGGGAGCGCTCCTTTGCCACGCTGATCGACTCCGGCAGCGATGCCGCCTTCAGCCTCAATCCCGCGGGGCTCAACCTGCCGTACTTGCTCGCGCCCCGGCCCGGTCCGACCGTGAGCACCATCGGCGGCGATCGCACGCAGCAGATCGGCCGGCTGGGCGAATCCCTGGCGCTGGGCGATTATGTTTTCGAGCGACCCATCGTCGACCTGACCGACGAACTTTCCGGGATGGGCGGCGGCGTGCTGAAGTATTTCGCGATCACCTTCGACCAGGCCCGCGATCGCGTGATGTTTCATCGCGCCACGCGCGAGCCGATCGCCATGGGCCCGCGGCGCAGCGCGGGAATGAGCTTTAGCAAGACTCCGGCGTATTGGCGGGTGGCAGGCGTCGTCGCCGATTCCCCCGCCGGCCAGCTCGGCGTGAACCTGGGCGACTTGGTAACGCGGATCAACGGCGACCCGGTCAACAAGTGGGGTTTGCGGCGCTACGAGCAGCTCATCGCCTCCGCCGAGGAGATCGCGTTCACGTTTCTAGAGGGAAATTCAGAGGCGGAGAAGCGGGTGAGAGTTTTCGAATTGGTACCTTGAGAGAAAAGTTCGGTTTGGGGTTTGGAGTTTGGTGTTGTCCGGCGAACTTCAAACTCCAAACACCGAACTCCGAACTCACGCGTTTCTCCGCAGGAGAAACGCCCCGCCGCCGTCGTGGCCGTCTTTCCAGGGGAAACTGGTGCGACTCGATTCGAGGGCGAAAGGGCCGCCCGCCTTGCCGGCGAGGAATTGGCGCACCACTTCGTCGTTTTCCTCCCGATCGATGCTGCAGGTGGAATAGACCAGCCGGCCGCCGGGGCGCACGAAACGCGCGGCCGCGTGAAGCATCGAGAGCTGTTGCCGCGGGTGCTTCTTGAAATCGCCCGCCTGCAGGCGCCATTTCACGTCGACGCGGTGGCGCATCACGCCGGTGTTGGAGCAGGGCACGTCCAGCAGCACCGCGTCGTAGGAGTCGGGCAGGCGATGCTCCCGCAGGGCCACGCCGAGTCCTTCCGTCACATCTCCCTGCACCAGCGCCGGCTCGATGCCCGTCACGCGTGCGAGGTTTTCCTTCAACCGATCGATCCGCGCGCCCGGCAGATCCACGGCGACGAGCTGGCCGGTCTTCATCCGGTCGGCGATCAGGAGGGTCTTGCCGCCCGGGGCGGCGCAGAGATCGAGCGCGGATTCGTTGCGTTGCGGCGCGAGCAGTTCCACGGCCAGCCGGGTCGACGGATCCTGGAGGTAGAGTTTCCCGGTTTTGAGCAGCGGTTCCACCTCGGGCCAGCGGCCGGATTCGATCTCGAAAAATTCCGGCCATTGGGTGGGCCGGAGAAATTCGGGGCGGGGAATCTCGGCGGCACGCCAGCGGGCGTAGACCGGGGAGGGGCGCTGGTTCCATTCGAGCAAAGCGCGGGTGTCGGCCGGGCCGAATTGCGCGAGCCAGCTTTTCACGAGCCAGTCGGGATGGGAGAAGAATTCCGCCAGCTCTTCCACCGGAGCGGTCGGCGCTGGCGCCGGTTGGGCCATGACCGGCGCAAGTTTGCGGACAACCGCATTGACCAGCCGCGCCTCCGCGGGGCTGGCGAGCGCTTTCGTCTGCTCGACCGCGTGATGCACGATTTTCGCGACGCGGCCCTCGTCGGCCGGCGCGTTGGCATTCGCCGCCTCGATCAGCTCGTAACCCGCAATGAACAACACCGCCCGGGTGGAAAATCGCGGCGGATGCGCGATCAGCCGGCCCAAGGCCGCGTCGATCCGCCGAAAATGTCGCACGACGCCGAGCACGAGATGCTGGCAGCGCGCGCGTTCCGCACCGGCGAGGGTGCGGGGGAGGGTATCGAGGAGCGTATCAATCCGTTCGGCGCGCTCCAACCAGCGGGCCACCAGCCGGGCGGCGGCAGGCCAGGAGGCGGTCGGTGGCGATTCGAGGGCGGTGCTCATCCGCTTTTCCGACCGGTTCCGCGCAGGGTAGTCCCGCCTCTTTTGACACTCGGTTTGACAAGGCTAGACATTGTCCGCTCAACTCTCCGGTTCAGGCCCTCTCACAAGCAATCATGAATTCCGAAGCTGTTTCCGCGCTCATCGCAAAAACTCCGACTTTGAAGCCGGCCAAAGCCAAGCTCGAGTCGATGGAGCCTGGCGCCTACGTGGTCCACCGGAGCTGGGGTTTTGGCCAAATAAAGAGTTACGACGACGCGGCCCAGAAGCTCGTCATCGACTTCAAGGGCAAGAAATCCCATTCGATGGACCCGGCATTCTGCATCGGGACGATGGAGGTCCTGCCGAAGAACCACCTGCTCGTCCGCAAGGAGGTCGAGGGGAAGAAAATCGCCGAACTCGCGGCCGAAGATCCCGCCCAGTTGGTGGTCGAGGCGCTCCAAGCCTACCCGAATAACGCGGCGACCGCGATTGAGCTCGAAATCACGATGGCCCAGGTGATTGGCGAGGAAAAATTCAAGAAATGGTGGTCCGGCGCGAAGAAGGCCATCGCCAAGGA
>JBKJRG010000715.1:0-3668 GCA_046594805.1 Opitutaceae bacterium
CCGATGAGGACGAGCGGCACTTGCCAGGCGGGCAGTTCGACGAATTTTCCGAAGATGAGACCGAACGCCGTGGCCAGGGCACCGACACCGGCGCCCAAGGCGGCCACCGTACCGACATCCATTTTCTTCGGCGGCGCGGCCGGGGCCGCCGGGGGCGGCGCATTCGGAGCGGGTGCGGCCGTCGCGGTGGTCGCGGCGGCCGTCAGTTTGGAACTCGATGCCGCCTCCGATGCGGCCGCGCGCTTCGAGACCATTTCCTCTATTGCGCGGATGAATTTCTTGTACGGCGACCAGAACGCCTGGCGGACACTGATGGGATTATCGATAATCTTGGTGATCGTCGCATCCCAGTCATTCATCTTTCGGTCGTAGAAAAGACCGTTGCGCCCGACGAAGAGGTAGTCGCTGTCGCCTTGGGTGAAACACGCGGCGATCTTCATCGTTTCGCCGCCCGCGCGGCGACAGTCGAGGTAGGCGAGGTAGGTTTTGCTCATGCCCGCCAGCGCGGCGTGGGCGGCCACATCGTTGACCCGGACGCACAGCTCGCACGAACGGCTGTCGAGGAAGAGCATGCCCGCCTGGAAAATCGCGAAGCGATCGGGGGCGTAGAAATCGGCAAAGTTGATGAAATTATGGAGCAGCGTCCGCAGATCCCGATAGTAGTGCGCCAGGCGGGCCACGCTGCTGATCGCAGTGAATTCGGGCGCCAGGGCCTTGTCCTGCGCGATGAGCTCGAGCAGCGCGGCGCGCGCTTTGCCCGTCGTGATGTCGCGGGCCCGCGCGGCGCCCAGTTTTTCCACCGCCGTCGCGGTCCGGCTGCCGAGCCAGGCCTCATAAGGGGCGAACTTGGCGCTCAGGGCCGCCCACTCTTCGGCCGTGATCGAAGTCTTGTCGCGTCCAAATAATGGTGTGACGACCGTTTGGTGGAGCGCGGCGACGGCTCCAGCCCACGCGGGATTGACGCCGTCGAGCAGCGGCAGCCGGCCTTCCGGTCCCACTCGCGCCAGCGGAAATCCGGCGATCTCGGCGCCGGTAATGGTGAGATCCTTGGCGGCGATGGCGAGGTACTCGGTCTCCTGCCGGTTCAACGCGCCCAAGGCGCGGGGGTCGAACGCGGCCAGCCGGCAGCGCGCGAAAAAATCCTCCACCTTGGGCCGGACGTGGTGCAACACCACGCACGCGGCTCCCGTCGCCTCACCGAGCTCGGGGACATTGGTCGCTGACGTGGCATCGACCCATTTCAGGTAGGATTCCACCTGGGCGAAAAACGCCTCGATTTTCTCCGCGGTGATCCCTTCGCCTCCGGCCCGATCGGGCACGCCGCCGACCGTGGCGATGATGTCCTTGATCAATGCCTGCGTGCCAGCATCGGCCGTGGCGCGCAAGGTGATGACGCCGTCGCCATTCGGCGCCTTGGCGGCGAGGATTTTTGCCGTCTCAGCCGTGTCGGCGACCGAAATGCTGGCGGCCTCGCCTTTCGCGAGCGCGGTGAGAATGTGGCGTGCGGAAGCGAGGACCGTCTTTCCCTCCGGCGTGAGATCGTTGATCGCGGACAGCGGCAGATCGACTTCTGGCGCCAGCAGATCGCCGGGCCGCTTGAGATGGGCCGCGGCCCAGCGAACGGCGGCGACGACTTCGCGGACATGGATGTGGCCGTCTCCGTCCGTGTCGATCAGCGCGAGCGTTTTTTCGTCGAGTTCGACGCCCTTGACGGGGCAGCTGAGCGCGACCCAAAGTTTCTGATCCAATTCCCCGAGGGCGAGAAGGTCCTCGGCCGTCTCGAGCGCCACTTGATCGAGGCCGCCGGTGCGGAAGAATTTCCAGACGTGCTGCGTAGCGGGAGCGGTTTTGCCGGACATGGTGTGGGGGGACGTGCGCAACGTGATGAAGCGGAACGCCCGATGGACCGGAAATTCGCCCGATGGAGCCCATTGAGCTGATGTGAAGTGTGCCCTGCCCGTTTGGGCCCGGGAAAAACTCCTACCCCGGGGTTGTCGGGTACCCGGCCCTAGCGTCCGGCGTCTCTGTGCCGGAGGGTGAGCACACACTCGAGGTGCCGGGTTTGCGGGAAAAGGTCGAATGGTTGGGCGGCAGTGAGGGTGTAGCCAGCTGCAAGGAAATGGCTCAAATCGCGCATTTGGGTGGCCGGGTCGCAGGAGACGTAGACGACAGTGCGGGGCGCAAATGCGAGCAGCTGTTGGATAAACGGGGCATCGCAACCCTTTCGCGGGGGATCGATGATCACCGCCGTGTCGGCCGGTCGGAACGCCGGATCGAGTCCGGCAAAAATCGCCGCGGCGTCGCCGGCCTGGAACGTGGCGTGGGAGATGCCGTTCGCCGCCGCGTTTTCGCGCGCGAATCGAATACTGCTGGCACTCAGTTCGATGCCGGCAACGCGTTCAAAGGCGGAAGCCGCCGTGAGCGCGAAAAGGCCGCTGCCGCAATAGGCGTCGACCAGGAAGCGCGCGCCGCTGCCGGCCGCCTGCTCGCGGACGTAGCGGGTGAAGGCCGGCAGGATGAAGGGGTTGTTCTGGAAAAAATCGCGCGCGAGAAAATGCAGTTTCAGTTCGCCGACGGTTTCGGTGATGGCGGCGTCGTAGTCCGTCGTGACTTCGCCGCTGGCCTCGCGGAACAGGAGCGTGGCCGCGCGGGTGTAAGCGCCTTCCGCGGCGCGGGCCCGCACGGTCGCGCGGACTTCGGTCAGCCGTGCGTTGATTTTTTCCGTGGCGATGATGCATCGCGGCACATCCATGAGATCGAATCGCGTGCCCTGACGGAGAAAACCGATCGGCATCTCGGCCGGCGACACTGGCCCGGCGGCGTCGGGCAGACGGCGGGGCGGATTGAAATGCGGGGTGATCTTCGAGCGGTAGCCGTAGTCGCGAGGGGAGGCGATGGTGGGGGCCGCCGCGAATGCGACACCCGCCAGGTGTTGCAGCAGCTCGGTCACCTGGCGCTGCTTCCAGGCGAGCTGCTCGGGATAGGCGAGATGCTGGTATTGGCATCCCCCGCAGCGGCCAAAAAGCGGACACGGAGCCGCCTCCCGGTGCGGAGACGGCGTGATGACCGCCACGAGGTCGGCCTCGGAAAAATTCTTGTGGTTGCGATACGCGCGCGCGCGCACCTTTTCACCCGGCAGGGTGAAGGGCACCATCACGACCCACTTCGCCTCGGTTTCGCCCGGCAGCGCGACGCGGCCAAGTCCCGAGCCGAGATTCGTCAGCGTCGCGATCTCGACCTCGATCTCCTGATGATAGCCGAAGGGCTGGTCGTTGAACTTGTGCTTTTTGCCCACGGAACAGACGGAACACACAGAAACCGAACGGGCGAGCCAAAGGATGCGCGCAACGCTTTCTTCGCGCAGTGCGTCGGTCGCGCCGCTTTTTTTGGGACAGGATTAACAGGAGCCAAGCCAGGATTAACAGGAGGCAATCCTGTTCATCCTGTCCTCAATCCTGTTAATCCTGTCCTAACCAAAAGTGCGGGATGTGCGGAATGTCCCGGCATGCACGCAGAGCGTCCATACGACAGGCCTCGCCAAAACCCTTTGTCTTTTGGGCGATTTCCGTGTGTTCCGTGTGTTCCGTGGGCACGCCTGAAAAAATCTCCAGTCTGCAGAACCCCCGCGTGAAGCAGCTCGTGAAGCTGCGCGACCGGCGGCCGCGCGA
>JBKJRG010000490.1:0-5612 GCA_046594805.1 Opitutaceae bacterium
ATCCCGAAGACGTTCGTCAGTGCTTTTTCAGAAGGAGAAATCCTGCAGGTGCTGCTCCTCGCCATCCTCTTCGGACTGGCGCTCGGCAAACTGGGGGATCACGGGCGGCCCATTCTCAACCTGATGAACGAGGTTGCGCGCGTTTTCTTCGGCATCGTCACGCTGGTCACGAAAGTGGCGCCGCTGGCGGCCGGCGGCGCGATGGCCTTCACCATCGGCCAGTACGGCGTCGGCAAGCTCGCGCAACTGGGCGCGTTGATGCTCTGCGTTTACGTGACCTGCCTGGTCTTCATCGTCGTGATTCTCGGGGGCATCGCTCGCGGCTGCGGTTTCAACCTGTGGAAAATTATCAAGTATGTCCGCGAGGAGCTGTTGCTGGTGCTTGGCACGTCATCGTCGGAATCGGCGCTGCCGGGCCTGATGGAAAAAATGGAGCGGGTCGGCTGTGCGCGTCCGGTGGTGGGCATCGTCGTTCCCGCCGGCTATTCCTTCAACCTCGATGGCACCTGCATTTATCTGACGATGGCCGCGCTGTTCGTCGCGCAGGCTACGGACACGGCCATGACGCTCGGCGATCAGGTGGGGTTGCTCCTGGTCCTGCTCGTCACTTCGAAAGGCGCCGCTGGCGTCACGGGCAGCGGTTTCATCACGCTCGCGGCCACGCTGGCGGCGACCGGCAAGATTCCCGTCGCCGGCATGACGCTGATCCTCGGCGTCGATCGCTTCATGTCGGAGGCGCGCGCCATCACCAATTTCATCGGCAACAGCGTCGCGACCTTGGTGATCGCCAAGTGGGAAGGCGCCTTCGACGAAACGAAGGCGGGGGAAATCATGGCGGGAAAGCGGCGAGAGGACGTCTAATTCCAATTCGCTTTCAAAATGAGACTAATCCGACCAGTCCCGAGGCGCCTTGTAGGGGCGCCGCTCGTCGGCGCCCACGGGCGTCGGCAAGCGACGCCCCTACAAAATAGGGCTCATCTCGAAAGCGAGTTGGAATAAGCCGGATCCATTCAATCAAGACATCTGAATTTGCCCACGGAACACACGGAACACACTGAACACCCGGAAGAGAAACGGCATGTAGGTGCGTCGGGCTGGAAGGGCGAACCGGTTAGTGAATGCGGTTCATCCCCGCCCAGCAGGTGAAATCTATTCATTCCGTGTGTTCGGTGTGTTCCGTGGGCAGGTCTCTTCTGAATGTTGGCTAAGCACCGGATCCGCGGGAGGGCGGGACCGCTTGGCCCACCGCGCCCACTCAACCCAGGGCGGCGCCCAGCGCCGCCACCAGCCGGTCAATCAAAGCGGCCTGCGCCGGATTGATTTTTTGCACAGCGATCTCCGGCGAGAACCACGCGGCGCGATCCACCTCGGGAAAATCCTGTTTTCGGCCCGAGCGGGGCGGCCACTCGAGGGAAAACGTGTTGCTGGTTATCGCCGCCGGATCGCAGTCCGCCTCCGCGGCCCAGGCGTGCACTGTCTTGCCACTGGCCTGGCGAATGGTGCCGAGCGGAAGGAACGGGCCATTGACGGTGAGTCCGGTTTCCTCAGTGAGCTCCCGGCGGGCCGCCGCCAGCGGCTCCTCGTCGGCCGTGAACTCGCCCTTCGGAATCGACCACACGCCGAGATCTTTTCTTGCCCAAATTGGTCCGCCCGGGTGGACGAGGAAAACTTCCAGCTGTGCGCCAGCGTGGCGATGGAGCAGGAGGCCGGCGCTTTGCTTGGGCATGGGCGGAGGGTAGCGCAAAACAGCTCGTGGTCGAGGTGGAGCGCGCTGTGCGCAACGCGCTTGGGCTAGGGCGTGACTTCACCACGGATTGTCATTCTTCGCTGCGCTCAGAATGACAATTCAGTGGAAACGCGATTTTGACGACGCGCAGTAATGCGTGAAACTTGAGCCGCGTTGAGCACAATGCGGTCAACCTCTCCTTTATGCGCAGCCGAATTCCGACCGTCGCCTTGCTCGCCACACTCTGCAGCGTGTGCCTTGGCGCGGAATCACCCGGTCCGCGCGTCCTCGATGCGAAGCGCTATCATCTCGGGACCGTCGGGTCGGCCGAGTGGCAGGAATTTGAGGGCTCGACCCCGCATGGCCGCCAGCTCGAGCTCACCTTCGACGCCCTTGCGAGTGATCGCGAAGCCACGCTCTTCATCCGCCAACGTGACGTCAAAGGAGCCTGGCCCGTCACCTTGAATGGCCGCGCGCTCGGCCGGCTCGAGGCGTTGAGCCAGCCGCTCGTTCGTGCGCTCGCGGTGCCCCCGGGCGTTCTCCGCACCGGCGCGAACCGTCTCGTCATCACCTCTCCGCCGATGGTGGACGACGTGGTGGTGGGCGGCATCTCCTTCGATCCGCGCCCGCTGGCGGAGGCCGTCGGCGGCGCGGGGCTGGACGTTCGCGTCCGCGATGCCGACGCCGGGACCGAGCTGCCCTGCCGGCTCACGCTCACCGACGTGGAGGCGGCGCTCGCACCGCTGCGGGCCGCGCCCGGCCAGCAACTGGCGGTGCGAACCGGCGTGGTTTACACCGGCGACGGCCGGGCGAGGCTCGCCATTCCGCCGGGCGAGTACGTGCTGCACGCGAGCCGCGGATTCGAGTACAGCGTAGCGACGGAGCGGTTCGTCGTTCGCGCCGGCGAAACCAAGTCTTTTCAGCTCTCACTTCGCCGCGAGGTGCCCACTCCGGGCCTGATCGCGGCCGACACTCACATCCACACGCTGACGCACAGCGGCCACGGCGACGCCACCATTGACGAGCGCATGTTGACGATCGCCGGCGAGGGCATCGAGCTGGCGGTGGCGACGGATCACAATCATCACGCTGATTTCGCGCCGGTGGCTGAGCGGATGGGTGTCAGCCGGCATTTTCAATCCGTGGTGGGCAATGAAGTCACCACGAAGGCCGGCCATTTCAACGCGTTCCCCGTCGTCGCGGGCGGTCCGAAGCCGAATCACCAGCTTACGAACTGGACGGAGCTGCTGCACAACATCCGGACGGTGACGGGCGCGCGGGTGATCCAACTGAATCACCCGCGTGACGTGCATCAGACGTTCACTCCGCTCGGGCCGGCGCAATTCGACGCCGTCACGGGCGAGCTGCGCGCCGCCGCGACGTTCGAGTGCGACGCGATCGAGGTGGTGACGTCCGCCGCGATGCAGTCGGACATTATGCTGCTCTATCGCGATTGGTTCGCGCTCCTGAACCGCGGGTATCGCATCGCGGCCATCGCCGCGAGCGACACGCATCATGTGAGCGAGTTCATCCTTGGCCAGGCGCGGACCTATGTGATGGCCGGCGCCGCGGAGCCCGGCGGGATCGATCTTGATGACGTATATGACAGTTACCGGGCAGGCCGGTTGCTGGTCAGCCTCGGGCTGCTCACCCGGATGACGGTCGACGGCCGTTTTGCGGTCGGCGATCTGGCCACGGGCGAGGGCCGCGAGCTGCGGGTGGAAGTCGAGGTGCTCGGGCCGTCGTGGGTGACGGGCGATCGGGTCGAGCTGTACGCCAATGGCGTCAGGATTCGAGAGGCGACGATTGCGGCCACGCGCGCGGTGGAAAAATCGCGGGTGACGTGGAGCATCCCGCGACCCGCGCACGACGTGCACCTGGTGGCGATTGCCACTGGGCCCGGCGTGACAGCGCCGTATTGGGAGATACCGCGGCCGTATCAGCAAACCTCGAAGATTTTCACGTCGCGCGTCATTGGCTCAACCAATCCGATTTGGATCGATGGCGACGCGGATGGAAAATTCACGAGCGCGCGCGGGTATGCCACGGTGCTCGCGGCGCGCGCGGCGGGGGATGCCGGGAAGCTCATGGCTGCGTTGGCGAACTTTGATCAGCCGGTGGCCGTGCAAGCGGCGGATATATGGGCGCGCGCGGGCAACGATTTTGCGAGCGCTGCGTTCGGGGAGGCTTTGCGCGGTGCAAGCGGACCGGTGCGCGCGGGGTTTGAAGCGGTGGCGGGTCGCGCGCCCGCGCCGAAAGCCAGGTAGCGCCCGGCTTCAGAATTATTCCGGTTTGGGCTCGAAGCCCGCTGGAAACCGGCGCTACTTCAAAACAAACCTACCAAATCACCCGCCGCGGATCCGTGCCGGTGGGTTTG
The DNA here is from genome assembly GCA_046594805.1 of Opitutaceae bacterium. Classification (GTDB taxonomy): domain Bacteria; phylum Verrucomicrobiota; class Verrucomicrobiia; order Opitutales; family Opitutaceae; genus ER46. The sequence continues at coordinate 4,104 of JBKJRG010000490.1, forward strand.
ACGTAGTTTCCGCTCTGGGGCGCGGTCGGTGCGGGCTCTGCGCGCGGCGGTGCTGGTTTTGGTCCGCCCTGGCGCAAATCCTCCACCAGTTCGCCGAGCGAGTGGCACATCCGTTCGAGATCCAATTCGCCGCGCGGCCGCGGCAGAACGGTCAGGAGGTCGCCGCCGCGAATCCGATCCGCCGCGGCCCCGATGTTGCGCATCCGGCGGCTGAACTGCCCGGCGGCGAACCAGCCAATCAAAGCCAGCCCGCCCGTGAAAAGAAATCCCCAACGCGCGATCCGATTACGCAAGGCGCGCACCGGCGCGAAGGCGCGGTCGAGCGGCTGCCGCACGGCGACGAGCCAGCCGAGCCCGCGGTATTCGCGGTAGCCGCGGCTGCGCATAAAGGCGGTGACGTAGCGCGCGCCCTCCGGCGTGACTTCCAGGATCGCGCCACGAGTCTGCCGTGCATCCGGCAACGTCGGCACGGGCGCGGGGAGCGTCCAGCCGGAGGAACCGGAATCGAGCAGCACCTCATTGGTCGCCGAATAAATCGTCGCGCCCAGCAACTCGCGGCGCGCGCTCTCCGGCACGACAGATAGCAGCACTTCAGTGGTCCAATCCCAGCGGACGTGTGCGCCGAGCACGCCCAGAAACTGGCCGTTCGCCGAGGTCACCGGCACGGCCAGGTTGAGCACGCGCACCCGCCCGGCGTCCGCGGAGGATTGGGGGTTCGATGGGATCATGACTTCGTGGAGCGATTCGGCATGCGGCCGCTGCCGGCCGGTCCGAAACCACGCGCGCTCACTCACCCCTTCGCCTTCAAAGGTCCGTTGCGTCGTGCTCACCAGATGTCCCGCGGAATCGGCGAGGCCGATCCACGCAAAATCGGGGGACGAGCTTTGCAGGGCCTCGAGGACGCGCCGTCGCTCCGCGGGATCGATGCCCGTCTGGGTAAACGGCGACAGCGTCGCGACCAGCTGCAACTCCCGGTAGCGATCGTAAAGGGTGCGCTCGATCTTGTCGCTCAATTGGGCGGCGAGCGTTTCAAACGTGAAGTTGAGCTGGGTGTGGATCTGGCGCTGCAACTGGGCCGAGGCCAGCCACGCGATGAACACGGTGAATGCCAGGGCGCCCCCGCCCATGCTGAGCGCCGCCCGCGCCCGCAGGCTGTAGCGGGGATCGAAAATCCACCACCAGTCCTCGCGGGGTGAGCGGGCGGCGCTGGGCGGACGTTGGGCCATCGCGTGCAGGACGTGGCGGACCGGCACAAGTGACGGAACGCTGGGGGCGGAGCGGCGGTTTCCAACCACAGCCATCCCATAGCCGGGAGAAAAAAGTTGGCTCGGTTGCCGGCGATTTACCTGCCACGAGGCAGGGTGTGAAAAAAAAAACCAACCGGCAACCGACCCGCCCGCACCTTACGATCCTGCGGCAGCTCGTCGAACTGATTCCGACGCACCTGGTGCCCAAGCTCGCGCGGGACCACGGCGTCGACAAAAAAGCACGGACCTTCAGCCCGTGGAG
>JBKJRG010000532.1:0-8838 GCA_046594805.1 Opitutaceae bacterium
TGCGTGACGAGCTCGATGTTCCTGACCGCGCTCGTGCCCAACCTGCTCGCGGTCGACCTCGCCCGAAAAATTGCAGGCGTCGAGATCACCTGGATGCAGTGGTTTCTCGGGTTTCTCCCGATTGGTGGGGTGCTGTTCATCGCGGTCCCGTGGCTGGTGTATGTGATCTATCCGCCCGAAATGCGGCGGAGCGTGGAGGTGCCCTTGTGGGCGGGCCGCCAGCTCGCCTCGATGGGTCGCGTCACGCCTCGAGAGCTGATCATGGCGGCGCTGGTCGTGCTCGCGCTCGCACTGTGGATCTTCGGCAGCGCCTGGGTCGATCCCAGCATGGTCGTGTTGATTGCGATTTCGCTCATGCTGCTTTGCCGGATTGTGTCGTGGGACGACATCCTCGCGCACAAGGCGGGCTGGAACGTGCTGACTTGGTTCGCCACCCTGGTGGTGCTGGCGGACGGGTTGAACAAGGTGGGTTTTATCGGCTGGTTCGGTCGCAACGCGGCCGCGCACTTTGCGGGTCATTCCGCGGTGGTCGTGATGGTGCTGCTGGTCACGCTTTTTTTCTTCATCCACTACCTCTTCGCCAGCCTGACGGCGCATGCGACCGCCGTGATGCCGGTCATCCTCGCCGCGGGGATGGCGGTGCCCGGAATGCCGATCCGGGAATTTGTCCTGCTGCTGAGCTTCTCGCTCGGCCTCATGGGCGTGCTCACGCCCTATGCCACCGGGCCTGCGCCGGTCTACTTCGCGAGTGGGTTTATTTCCCGTCGCGCCTTCTGGTCACTGGGCCTGATCTTCGGGCTGATATTTTTCGCCGCCCTACTCGCGATCGGTTTGCCGACGCTGAGGCCTTGAAGCAGGAAGCCAGGAAACCAGGAATAAATTCCGCGCGCCCCAAGTTCTTACCAATCCGTTTCGCCGCTGCTTTATTTCCTGGAATCCTGGTTTCCTGCTTCAACCAGATTGGCCGTGGCTTCGTGCGGTTTTCACCGCTCAGCGCACGGTAGTCTATCGGTTCTTAACTTTGGGCAAATCGGCTCCGATTTCGACGGCGTGCGGGTGGTTGCGCTTGTCCTTGAGACGTTCATGCCGTTCCCGCAGGAGCTCGTCCAATTTCTCCACCAAGCCATCGAGCACGGTGTAGGCATCCTCGCCGCGGACCGATGCCACGAGATCGGGACCGCGCACTTCCAGCTGCCCGGTGGCGGTGAAATGCTGTTTTCTTCCCCGCGCTCCGTCCAAGTGGAGCCGGACGTTCATGCGGACAATCCATTCGTTGTGGCGGAGCAGGACTGAAAACTTGTCGCGGATAACCTTTTGCAGCGTCGGCGTCAGGTCGACGTGGATGCCCTGCATGATGATTTTCGAAGCGAGGGCGTCGTCAGAAAAAGTTGCCATCCGCAAATAGACAGCGGCAGCGCAGAATGGTGGCCTTGGGCGACAATTTCGAAAATCGCATTTGACGTTCCGGCGGGTTTGAATCCGTGACGTAGCCACGAGCGTGAGCGAGTGGACGCGCGCGCCGCACTCTGGCCAACCTCTGCTCGCTCACGCTCGCAGCTACCGGACCTGGCCCGTGCCCTCAATCACGAACTTGTGCGTGCAAAGCTCACGCAAACCCATCGGGCCGCGGGCGTGGAGCCGATCGGTGCTGATGCCGATTTCGGCGCCATAGCCGAATTCAAAACCGTCCGTGAAGCGCGTGCTCGCATTCCAGTACACCGTCGCGCTGTCGACTTCCGCGAGAAAGCGTCGCGCCGCGGCTTCGTCCGCGGTGACGATGGCGTCGCTGTGGTTCGAGCTGTCGCGATTAATCGTGGCGATCGCCGCGTCGAGTGAATCCACGACCCGCACGGCCATGATGTAATCGAGGAATTCGGTGGTGTAGTCGACCGGGGTGGCCGCGGTGGAGGCCAGCGCGGCGCGTTCCAGGATGGCGGCGCTTTCGGCGTCACAGCGCAGTTCGACTTTATTCGCCAGGAGCCCGCGGGCGATCGCCGGCAGGAAGCTCTCGGCGACCGCGCGATGCACCAGCAACTGCTCGGCCGCGTTGCACACGCTGGGCCGCGAGGCCTTGGCATTCACCGCAATCGATTCCGCCATCGCCAGGTCGGCGGCCGCATCGATGTAGACGAAGCACACGCCCTTGTAATGCTTGATCACGGGAATCGTGCTGTGCTCCGCCACGTAGCGGATGAGGCTTTCGCCACCGCGGGGAATGATGCAGTGCACCAGCGTGTCGAGCTGGAGCAGCGTGTTCAGCGCCGCGCGATCCGTGGTCGGCACCAGTTGCACCGCATCGGCAGGCAGGCCCGTCTCCATCAGGGCCTGCTGAATCAGCGCGGCGAGTGCGGTGTTGGTGTGAAAACATTCCTTGCCGCCCCGCAGAATCGAGGCGTTGCCGCTCTTCAGGCAAAGGATGGCGCAATCGACCGTCACGTTGGGCCGCGCCTCATAGATGATTCCGATGACGCCGATCGGCACCCGGAGCTTGCGGATTTTCAGGCCGTTCGGCCGGTTGATCTCCTCCAGGACCTCGCCGACGGGGTCGGGGAGGGCGATGACGGCGCGCGCCGCGCTGGCGAGATGCTGCAGGCGCGAGGCGTCCAGCGTCAGACGATCGCGCGACGCCGCGCCGAGCGCGGCGGCTTCCGGCGAGGCGAGATCCCGCGCATTCGCCGCCAGCAGCGCCTCGTGAGAGTGGTCGATCAACTCGCCCAGACGCTGCAACGCCGCGTCCTTCCGCTCCGTGGGCACCGTCGCGAGCACGAGCGAAGCCGCGCGCGCGCGCTGCGCGAGGGACGTGACAAGTTGGACGAGTTCCGCGGACATCGATGGCTGAGTGTTGGCGAGGAGAGGGGGCTGACAATGGCCATTTGCATCCCAGTCGCCAGCCGGCGGCGGTGAAAGGAGGCGGGGCGGCTCGGGCACGGGCGGGGCCTGCCACGGTTCGCGGGCCGGCGCCAGGCGATGCAGGAACCACGCGCCCACGCCAAAGAGCGCGAGCCCCGCGAGATCAAACCACCACGGGTGGAAGGACCAGCTGCCCGCGGGGGGCACCTGGTTGAAATTGTCGACCGCGTAGGGAAAAAAGCCGACGCCGTACGCCGCCGCGTTGTTGATCGCGTGGCCCAGCATGCAGAGTCCGAGCGAACGCGTGCGCACGTAGGCCCACCCGAGGACCAGCCCGAGCAGAAACGCGACCGGCATTTGGGCCGGGTTGAGGTGCATCAGCGCGAAGAGCAGGGCGGACGTGACGACAGCGGCCCACGGCCGCCACCGGCCCAGCAGCCCGCGGAGGATGAGGCCGCGGAACAGCAATTCCTCGGTCAGCGGTGCAATGATCACGGCCAGCACGACTCCCAGCCACGAACTCGTGAGCAAGCGGCCCACTCCCGGCGCGAGGTCCCACGAGTCCAGGCCACGCGAGCCCAGGAGGGTGCGCAGGAGATTATCCAGCTCCGAGAGGAAAATCACCACCCCCGCGACGACGGGCAGGAAAATCAATCCCAAGGTGATGGGGGAAAAACGCGCGTATCCCACATCGCGCCAGGTCTGGTGACGCCGCTGGAGGATCCAGGCACCGATGGCGGCGAACGCCAGGAGCTTGGCCGCAATCAGAACGGCGGCTTCAATCGCCGGATCATCGTTGAACCAGGGGACCCCTGCGAGATTGGCGAGAAAGACGACGCCTTTCAGCATGAACATGACCACCGCCTCTGCCAGCACGGCCGCCAGCATGACGCCGAGCGCGGTGAGCAGGCTGAAACGGGGCAGGGCGTAGATGGTGCGGCGCAATCTGCGGAGATGCCGCGTGCTTCCCGGGCGTTTGTCAGCCGAAAAGATTCCCGCGCTTGAAGCGCCAGAGCGCGAGCGCCATCACGCCGGCGGCGATGGCCAGCAGGATGCCGACCGTCGGCAGGATCTGCACGAAGGAATTTCCCGCCCACAGCACCTGGGAAAAACCCTCCATCGCCCAGTAAACCAGCGTGAATTTTCCCGCTTCCTGCATGAACGGTGGCATGAGGCTGATGGGGAACCAGGCGCCACCGCACGCGCTCATGACCATGATGAGGAAGGTCGCGAGCCCGCTCGCCGCCGCGGCCGTCGGCGTGACCGCCACGATCAGCATGCCAAACGCCGTGCAGGCCGCCGCGGCGGCGATGCAGATGACCACCAGATTGCCGAAATTGCCGAACACATCGATGCCGTACATAACGCGTCCGGCGAGGAAGAGGGTGGTGAGCTGCACCAACCCGAGCAGGACGCCGAAAATAAAACGACTCCAGAGCAGTTGCGCGCGACTGACCGGCGCCGCGAGCAAACGTTGAAAAATGCCGGTCTTCTTTTCGTCGAAGAACGCCGACGCCGAGCCGTTGAGCGCAAACATGAGAAACATCATCGCCCAGCCGCCCACGACGCGCGTGGCCTCCGGACTTTTCACGTCCTTGCCCACGACCATCTCGGTCTCGATCTTGACGATGCTGGCCAGGGCGTCGCCCGCGCCGGGCGAGCCGCTGCCGGATTGTCCAGCGGGAGCGGCGGCGGCGGACAGTTGAGCAACGCCGAAATCGCCCGACTCAATGCTCCGCTGAATCTCGGCTGCGTCACCGCCGAACGCGGCCGCGATGGCGATCGCCAGCGTCCGGTTGAACTGATCCGTCCGGTGGTCGCCGATGGCGCGCCTGGCCTGCGCCTGTAGCGACTGGCCGAGGAGTTCGGGCGCGCTCGATAAAATGGTTTTCTGGAGCAGACCATTGACCATCTGCGTTTCGATATCGTTGCGGGGATTGGAAAGGATCACGACGTGCAATCCGATGCCATCGCGCCGGATGAGATCAGGCGGCAGCACGACGGCGAAGCGAAACTGGTTGGCGCGCATCATCGGCCTCAGGTCCTCCTCGGTCAGCGGCGCCTTGGACTTGTCGGGGAGCGTCCGGGTCGAGATGACGCGAAACGCCTTGTCGGCCTTCAAGGCGTCGATGAGTTTCTGCGCTCCCGGATTTCCGCTCTGGTCGACGACGGCCAGCGCGATGCCGCGCGGGCCGGGCTCGTCCTTGCGATTGAGCCCGAACACAAACCCGAAAATATAGATCAGCACGATCGGGATGAGGAAGGTCAGGCCGAACGCGACGCGGTCGCGGAGGAAGTTTGCGCAGTCCTTGCGCAGGAGAATGAAGAGGGTGCGCATGTTATTCGCGGAGGGTGCGACCGGTGCAGTTGAGGAAAACGGCCTCGAGGGTGGGCCGCTCATGGGAGAAAAGTCGCGGCGAAAGCATGTGCTGCTCGGCCACGACATAGAATTCCGACATGCGCAGCGCGCTGCGGGGGCGAAAACGGTGCACGCCCTTCACCAGGGTGTGCGTGCCCAAGGCGGCGAGCGCCGGAGCAAAGTTCGCCACCTCCGGCGTCGAAGCGAAGGTGATTTCATCCTCATAGGCCAACCCGGCGAGCAACTCGTCCAGGGAACCCAGGGCGAGAATCTTGCCGTGGTCGATGATGCCAATCCGTGAGCAAAGCCGGGTGGCCTCCTCCATGTAATGGGTGGAATAGATCACCGTCAGCCCCTCGCGGTTTCGCGCCTCGAGCAAATCGAAAATGGCGTTGCGTGATTGCGGATCGACCCCGACGGTCGGCTCGTCACAGAGCAGCAGCTTCGGCCGGTGGAGCAGGGCGGCGATCAGGTTCAACCGGCGCTGCATGCCGCCCGAGAATTTCTTCACCTGGTCATGCCGGCGATCGGCGAGCTGCACGGCAACGAGGGCCTCGTCGATCCGGTTGCGCAGCTCGGCGCCGCGCAGCCCGTAGAGCTCGCCGAAGATCCGCAGATTTTGCTCGGCGCTCAGGTCTTCGTAGAGCGCGATGTTCTGCGGGACGAGCCCGAGCGACGCGCGCGTGGAAGCATCGGCGGCGGAGAGCGGCACGCCGTCGAGCAGGAGCGAACCTTGGTCGGCCGGCCGCAACCCCGCCACCAGTGACATCAGGGTGGATTTGCCGGCCCCGTTGGGCCCGAGCAGCCCGAAGAACTCGCCGCGCTTAATCTCGAGCGTGATGCCGTCGAGCGCGGTGAGCGACCCGTAGCGCTTGGTGACGTTTTGGATTTGGAGCATGGGCTGAAATGAAGCGTCGAGGGCCGAAGTAGGGCAGCGTCTTTGACCTGCCCTTGAAACTATTACAGGAGGGGGTTTGAGGGAAGCCGGCGCAATTTTAGAACTCCAAACTCAAAACTCCAAACTCCCCTGTTCACCGCCCGCACCAGCCGCCGTCGACCGTCAGCACGTGTCCGCTGAGGTAATCGCTCGCCCCCGACGACAGAAACACCACGGCGCCCTCGAGGTCCCCCGGTTCGCCCCACCGGTTCGCCGGGATCCGGCTGAGAATTTCTTTCGCCCGCACCGGATCGGCCTGCAATGCCGCCGTGTTGTCGGTGCGCATGTAGCCGGGCGCGATTGCGTTCACATTCACGCCGCGACCGGCCCATTCGTTGGACAAGGCCTTGGTGAGCTGGCCGACCGCGCCCTTGCTCGCCGCGTAACCGGGCACGGTGATGCCGCCGAAAAACGTCAGCAGCGATGCGATGTTCACGATTTTGCCCGACCCGCGGGCCAGCATGTGCCGGCCCGCCGCGCGGCAGGCGGTGAACACGCCGGTGAGATTCACGTTCAGCACGGTGTCCCAATCCGCGTCGCCATGGTCCACCGCGGGCGTGCGCTTGATGATGCCGGCGTTGTTGACCAGGATATCGAGCCGCCCCTGCCACGCGATGGCCTCGTCGATCAGCCGGGCCACGTCCGCGCGCTCTCCGAGATCCGCTGCGATCCCATGGGCTGGCCGACCCAAGGCGCCGATCTCCGCAACGATCGGCGCCAGCTTGGCCGCAGTGCGTCCATTCACGATCACCTGGGCGCCCGCCTGGGCCAGCGCCCGTGCCATCGCGCGGCCGAGGCCTTGCGAGGAGCCGGTGACCAGCGCAACTTTGCCCGCGACACCAAATTTTTGTTCAAGATAAGAGGCCATGAAGTCGGATTGATTCCACTAGGGCGTGTCTGCAAATGCGGCCCCCGTCGGCACCGGTTCCGGTAGGTAGGCAGCTTGCTGCCGGCCTCCGAGCGCGAGCAAGCTCGCTGCCTACGAAAACCGAATTTGAAGACACGACCTAGTCTACCAATGTGGAACTCTGGAAATCAGGAAAACTCAAGCCACGCCGCCGCGGACAGCCCATTGCCCGAACCTGATTTCCTGATTTCCACATTCTCCGGGGTGTTCTGGCGCAGTCCTTAACCCGAAACCGTCAGGGGCGGGGCCAGGACAGGTTCCTCATCGATTTCGATCAGCAGCCCATATCACCCGGGCTGCGTGATCCTTATTGCAGGGACGCGAGGGGCACCGCGTCCATGTCGGCGAACGCCTGGTTGTCGCCCCCCATGGCCCAAACGAAACGATAAGCGCCGGTGCCGGCGCCGCAATGGATCGACCAGGCGGGCGAGAGGACTGCCTCGCGATCCCGCACCACGAGGTGGCGCGTGGCCTTGGGCTCGCCCATAAAGTGAAAGACGACGTTGTCCGCCACGTCGAAGTAGAGATAGATCTCCGTGCGCCGGCTGTGCAGGTGTGGCGGCATCGTGTTCCAGACGCTGCCGGCTTCGAACTCGGTGAAGCCCATCACGAGCTGGCAGCTCTTCACGCCGTCGACGTGGATCAGCTTGTTGATGCGCCGGCGATTCGCCTTGGCCGGATCGCCGATCGGATCGGTGCGGACATCCGCGCGGCGCACGACCGCCGTCGGGTGTTTGGCGTGGGCAGGGGTACTGATGAAGAAAAACTCGGCTTGTCCGGTGTTCCCGGCCTCGAATGTCACGTCCTTTTCGCCCAGCCCGATGTACAGGCAGTCCAGCGTGCCCAAGGCGTGGGGAGTGCCGCCCACGCGCACGGTGCCGGGCGCCCCGAGGTTGAGAATCCCGATTTCACGCCGCTCGAGGAAGTACGCCGTGCCTGTCTCCTTCGCAACCGGCAGCGCCAGCGGCGCGGTCGTCGGCACCGCCGCGCCCGTGATCATGCGATCAAGGTCGGTGTAGTGGGCGGTGACCGCGCCCGGCTGAAAGAGGCCCCCAATCAGGAACTGGTCGCGGAGTTCCTCCGTCGAGAGCGTGTTGGTGGCGGCGGGGGAGGGGAAATAGTGGAGCTTCATGAAAATGATTGGCCGCAGCCACTCCCAGCCGGCAGGATGCCGGCGCTACTTCTTCCCCAGCGTCAGCGCGCGGGGCAGCACCACCTGCCAGTGTGCCTCGGGAATGATCGGGCCCATGTGCTGCACGGTTTCCGCGCCCAACAGCGAGGCAATCGCACCGCAGGCGGGCAGCGGCCAGCCGCGCAGGTGGCCGAAAAGAAATCCCGCCGCCCACGCATCGCCCGCGCCGTTCGTGTCGACGACATCGGCCACCGCCACGGGTTCGACCCGGTGCAGCGTCTGCTCGTGCGCAATCCACGCGCCCTCCTTGCCGACCTTGACGGCGGCCAACACGCCATGCCCGGCGAGTTTTTTTTGCCAGCACGGCGTAGTCGGATTTCTCCTCCTGAAAGAGCGCGCGAATCTCGTCCTCGTTCGCGAACACGATGTCGATGCCCTTCCGGAACTGACTGAAGAGCCAGTCGCGCGAGGCATTGACCACCTCGAAGGACGAGAGGTCCAGGCTCGTGGTGCAGCCGCCCGCCCGCGCCCCGGCGAGGACGGCATCGGCGAGCGCCCGATTGAAAACCAGGTAGCCTTCGACGTGCGCGTGGCGGCAGTCCTTGAAATCGGCCGCGCTGATTTCCTGCGGCGAGAGCGTCATCGCCGCGCCG
>JBKJRG010000546.1:0-2784 GCA_046594805.1 Opitutaceae bacterium
CGAGCTCAAAGCGCAGGGCGCCCTCGACCACACCCTCATTATCTTCACCGCCGACAACGGCTACTTCCACGCCGAGCACGGCCTTGCCGACAAATGGTATCCCTACCAGGAGAGCATCCGCGTGCCGCTCATCGTCCGCGACCCGCGCCTGCCGGCCGCCAAACGCGGCACCACCGACGACAACTTCACGCTCAACGCCGACCTCGCGCCGACCATCCTTGCCGCTACCGGCGTCGCCGCTCCCGCCCGCATGCAGGGCCGCGACATCGCCCCGCTCTACCTCGCCGCCAATCCACCCCGGTGGCGCGACGAATTTTTCTACGAGCACGCCACCGTGCGCAGCATCGATTTCATTCCCGCCTCCGAAGCCCTCGTGCGCAAGGACGTGAAATACATCTGGTGGCCGGACTTCAAACACGAGGAGCTCTTCGACCTCCGCGCCGATCCACTCGAGGAGCACAACCTTGCCGCCGACCCGGCCCGCGCCGCGCAACTCGCGTCGCTGCGCACCCGCTTCGCCGGACTGAAAGCCGCCGCCCGCTAGATTCCAAAAACTCGAACAGAAGAAAACGAAGACCCGAACTGTTTCCATCTCTTCGTTTCCTCCGTTACCTTCTGTTCAACAAAAATACTTCCCCGCGTTCGTCCACTGCGATGATCCCTTCCGCCCCTCCCCGTGCTCGCGTCGCCAGCTTGCCCTTCGCGCTGTGCATGGCTGCCACCACTTTATTCGCCAGCGCCGCGGCGCTGACACGCCATCCGCCCAACATCATTCTCCTTCTGCCGGATCAGATGCGCGCCTCGGCGATGGGCGTCGCCGGCAATCCCGACGTGCAGTCGCCGAATATCGATCGGCTGGCGCGGGAGGGTATCCGCTTCAAGCGCACCTACGCCAACGTCCCCGTCTGCTGTCCGGCGCGCGCCATTCTCCTCACCGGCACCTACCCGCACGTGAACGGCATGGTCGCGAACGATCTTCGACTCCGCGAATCGGAGACGACCATTGCGGAGATTCTGCGCGCCGCCGGCTATCGCACCGGCTTCGTCGGCAAATGGCACCTCGACGGTGGCCCGCGCGAGCCGGGCTTTGTGCCGCCGGGTCCGCGGCGGCAGGGCTTCGATTTCTGGGCCGCCTACGAGTGCCATCACCAACACTTCCTCCCCTACTATTTCCGCGACACGCCTGAGATGATCCTCGTGCCGAAATTCGAACCCGAGGCGAGTTGCGACTTCGCGGTGGAGTTTATCAAACAGGAGCCCGCCAACCGGCCCTTCTTCCTGATGGTGCAAATGGGGCCGCCCCACGATCCCTATGGCGCACCCGACGAGTATATGCGGCGCTACGACCCCGCCAGGATCACGCCGCCCGAAAACTGGCGGCCCGGCAGCGAAGCTCTTCCCGGCGGCAACGCCATCCCTGCGAAATACCGACGCCCCGATCTCCCCGGCGGCACCTACGTGAAGACCGGCGGCCGGGAGGAAATCGCCGCCTACTACGCCGCTATCACCGCCATCGACGATCAAGTCGGCCGCCTCCTCCAAACCCTCAAGGAGACCGGCCAGGACGAGAACACCATCATCCTCTTCACCTCTGATCACGGCGACATGCTCGGCTCCCACGGCATGAGACGGAAGCGGAAGCCGCACGAGGAGTCCGCCGGCGTGCCCGGCATCCTCCGCTGGCCCGCCCGCATCCCGGCCGGACGCGCGGTCGAGACGCTGTTCAGCCATATCGACATGCCGGCAACGCTCCTCGCGCTGGCCGGCCAGAAAGTCCCCGCGCACATGCAGGGCACGGACCTCTCGCGCGTCGCCCTCGGGGAAACCACCGCCGGACCCGACGCGGTGCTGCTGCAGATTTTCGTCCCCTTTAACCCCGACAAAATCGCCACGCCTTGGCGCGGCATCGTCACCGCGCGGCACACCTTCGCGCGCTTTGAAAACGCCCCGTGGGTGCTCTTCGACAACCTCGCCGATCCCGCGCAGATGAAGAACCTCGCCGCCGATCCGGCGCACGCCGCGCTTCAAGCCCAACTCGACACGAAGCTGCGAAATCTCATGGCGAAGCACGGCGACGCGTGGACTTTCAACAGCCCCGAACTCGTGGAAGAAGGCGCGCGCCTCTACGGCGGTCCCAAGACATTTTACACCATCCCCGAATACCTCGCGTGGGCGGCGACCCACCGGCCGGGCGGCAAATAGCGCCCGCCCGGCGCGATCAATTTCACAACTGGGCCGACAACCGCCGCGAGGGCGGCCTTCGCATCGGCCTGCGCCGTTTCCCCGTCGTTCGAAAACTCACCCAGCTCCTCATCCCCATGTCCTCCCTAACCTGCCCCTGCCTTCGCCCGCGCTTCTCGTCTGCCGTCCGGCTCTCAGTCTGTGCCGTCGCGTTCCGTCTGGCCGCCGCGTTCAGCCCGATTCTCGGCCTCGCCCAACAGGTCATGCCCACCGCCGCACCTCACGACGAGACCGGCTTCGAAAGCATCTTTGACGGCAAGAGCCTCACCGGCTGGGAGGGCGATCCGAAATACTGGCGCGTTGAAAATGAATGCCTCGTCGGCGAGGTCACCCCTGAGACGCTCCTCAAACAAAACTCCTTCATCATCTGGCGGGGCGGCACCACCAAAGATTGCGAAATCAGGGTCGAGTATCGCGTCTCCGCGAAGGGCAACAGCGGCGTCAACTACCGCAGCGAAGTGATCACTGGCCAGCCCTACGCGATGCGCGGCTATCAAGCCGACATCGACGGGGCCCAACGCTACACCGGCCAAAACTACGAGG
>JBKJRG010000565.1:0-7163 GCA_046594805.1 Opitutaceae bacterium
GCGGGTCTTTGCCCCGCCCTGCTTCAGAACGCATCAATCGCGTTTGACGGGTGGTGCCGGACGCTGCAATTGCAGGCGCGGCGGCGCCGGCATCTGCGCGTCGAAGCGCGTCGGATCGGTCGAAAGCGCAAGCGCAGGTGCCTCGCTCTTCAGGTACAACCTGGGTCCTCCTTTCGCAACGCCGTCATTGACCTGCTCCCTGCGTTAGATTGCGGCGCGCTCTGCCTCCAGGCGCTCGAGTCGCATTTTGGCGGACTCGAGTTTTTGACGTGCTTTAGCGAGCTCCGGTTCCACCGACCATCCAAGGGAGAGGGTACCAGAACTTGGCGTACGCGAGGTCGCCGGGGCGTCCGGGCCTTTGATGAAAATCCATTCTTGTCCCGCCACCGGCGCCTTGGCCGGCGACGCAGGAGAAAGCAGGTAAGGGCCGGTGAGCAGGGTCGTGTCGCGAACAAAGGTCAACTGGGGGGTTGAACCGAGCAGCGGCAATGCGAGGAGCGCCGAGGCGAGGGTGAACTTCAAGTGGATCGAGATCATGGGGGGTACCAGTGGGATTTTCCGACGCTTGAACTGTTCCAGAGAGTACACGGTTTCGCCGCGGATGCCATCCGCTTCGCGTGGCGGTGGGGCTGTTTCCCGCCGCCGGCGGGAACGGCTCGGACGGGACTGGTCTATATTTTCGTCCCGCCGCGGCGGATGTTCATGCCCACGCAAACCAAACGCCCCGCTCGCATCGGCCGTCTCAAGCTTCTGGCCAAGCCCGCGCCAAGACCGGTCCGTTCCGTGCCCGCGGTTTTTATCCCGCCGATGAAAGCGGTCAGCGTGGAGTCCCTGCCACCTGGCCCTTGGCGGCTGGAGATCAAACTCGATGGCTATCGCGCGGTGGCGGTGATCAATGCCGGCGCGGTGGAGTTGTGGTCACGCAACCACAAGCCCCTCACTTCGGACTATCCTGAAATCACGGCGGCGCTCAGCCCGCTAAAATGCCGGAACGCGGTGCTCGACGGGGAAATTGTCGCACTGGACGAACAGGGGCGCACCCGTTTTCAGCTGCTCCAGGGCCGAGCGCTGAAGGCTGCCGCTGCACCGATTCTCTATTATGTGTTCGACCTGTTGCACCTGGACGGACGGTCGCTGCTCGCGCTCCCAGTGGAGGAACGACAGTCCGCCTTGCAGACCTTGCTCGGCACCACGAAAGGAGTGGTGCGATTTTCCCCGGTCTTCGAGGTGGAACCGGAAATCCTGCTGAGCGAAGTCCGCAAGCAAGGGCTGGAGGGCATCATCGCCAAACAGCCCGGCTCGACCTACGAGCCCGATCGGCGCTCGGGGGCGTGGCTTAAATGCAAAGTCATGGGCGAGCAGGAATTCGTCATCGGCGGTTACACACCCCCCAAGAACAGCCGCACCCATTTCGGCGCCCTGCTCGTAGGCTATTACCAAGGGAAGGATTTCATCTACGCCGGTAAAGTCGGCAGCGGTTTCGCCCGGGCGCGCCTGGAGGCGATGCACGCGGAATTCCAGAAGCGGCGCGTCTCTGCCTGTCCATTTGCCAACCTGCCGCTCGGCCACAAATCGCGATTCGGTGCGACGATGAACGGGGCCGCGATGCGTGAGGTGACGTGGCTCAAGCCCGACCTGGTGGGGCAGGTGCGGTTCGCCGAATGGACCCAGGAGGGACTGCTGCGCCAACCGGTTTTTCTCGGCTTGCGGCGCGACAAGGCCGCGAAGGACGTCGTGCGCGAAGCGGGCCCGACCCCGGACTGATCTTCCGAAGGCCTGGGCCGAAATGGGGCCGCGGCGCCCTCGCCGCGGTGCTTTACGTGGACGCTGGCAGGGACGGCTGCCGCTGGTTCAGGGCTTAAGCCACTGTTTGAACCATTCCAATGCCAGCGCGTGCGCTTCCGGAGTGACTTTGTGGCCGGTGTCTTTCTGCGCGAGAAACTTGATCCGATCGGTTGCCCCCACGCCCTTGTAGCGCACTTGCGCCCACTCCACGCACTGTTGCAGGCCGCCCATGGGAGTGCGCGCGTCGGAATCGCCGTTAATGATGAAAAGCGGACGCGGCGCGATCATGCCGACCATGCCGGGTCCGTCGAATTGTCCCGCGAGACCGGGAGCTACCTTCGCGTAGAAGCTGGCGACAAAATTGGCGTCGACCTTCGCGCCGCCGGATTCCTTCGCCGCCGTGTCCACCGCGTTCTGAATGGTGCTGATGCGCGACTGCCAGGCGTCGTGATCGAGGGCCCATCGAAAACTCTGCACGCCGATAAAAGGAATCGCGACCGCGATCCTGGGATCCACCGCCGCGGTCAGGTAGGTTTCGATTCCGCCCTTCGAGATCCCGGTGAGACCAATGCGTTTCGCGTCCACGTCCGGCCGGGTTTCGAGGTAATCAACCAGTCGCATCACGTCCCAGACCGGGTCATAGAAAAACGGATGCTCCCGGCCCGGGGTGCGCCAGGCCCGGAGGATCGCGTCCTGGTATTCCCCCGTGCCTTTGCCAGTGGCCGTACGCTCGCCGTGATAGCGCCCGTCAATTGCCACCGCGGCAAAACCGGCGCGGGCGTAGCTCGACAACAAATCCTTCATGCCCTCCTTGTTGCCGCCCGTGCCGTGCAGGATCACGACCACCGGCCGCGGGCCTTGGGCGCTGGTGGATTGGTACCACAGCCCCGGCACGCGCTGTCCGGCCTGGGTCTGGTAGGAGAAATACGTGCGCTTCAGTCCGTCCTCCTCGCCCAAGTCCTTTTGTTCCGGAGCCAGCTCGACCTTGGGCCGCTGGATGAGCTGAAGGAAAGCAGCGCGCGCGGCGGTTTCTGCCGCTGCTACACTTTGACCCGAGCCCGAGGCGAGCAGGGTGAGATCGCCGTTGTACCCGCGCTCGGCGGAAAACTTTCCCCGGGCAGAGGGTTGCTCCGCGCCAAAACAGCCTGCTGCGGTGAGGACCAAAGCCGACCAGCCACTCCAGCTCGAGCGGCGTCGGGGCACGGACGAAGTAGGGTGCATGCGCTTTTCCTAAGGGCCCCGGCCCCACGAGGCGAGCGTCCGCTGGCTAAATTTCTCCCAGCCGGACACACGCGACCGTGCGGCCGTCAGCGGCGGGAATCAGGGGCGGGACCGCCGCCTTGCATTTTTCCAAGGCGTACGGGCAACGCGGGTGAAACGGGCAACCGACCGGCGGATTCATTGGGGAGGGCGGATCGCCGGGCAGGACGATCCGCTGGCGGGTGCGTTCGATCGCGGGATCAGGCGTCGGAATCGCGCTGACCAGCGCCCGCGTGTACGGGTGCAGCGGGTTTTCGATCACCGCCACGGCCGGTCCGAGCTCCACGATTTTTCCGAGGTACATCACGGCGACGCGGTCGGAGATGTGCTTCACCACCGAAAGATCGTGGGCGATGAAGATGAGCGAGAGGTTCATCTTCCGACCGAGCTGCGCCAGCAGGTTCAGGATTTGCGCCTGGATCGAGACGTCGAGGGCGGAGACGGGTTCGTCGGCAATGATGACCTTCGGCTCGAGCGCGAGGGCGCGCGCGATGGCGATGCGCTGCCGCTGGCCGCCGGAAAATTCATGCGGGTATTTCTGCATGAACCGCGGGGCGAGTCCGACCAGTTCCATCAATTGTGCCACGCGGGCGGGCACTTCGACTCGCGGGCACACCTGGTGCACCAGCAGCGGTTCGGCCAGCGTGTCGAATACCGTCATCCGTGGATTCAGCGACGCATACGGATCCTGAAAAACCATCTGCATGTGTCGGCGCACCTCGAACAGCGCCTCAGCCGAGCCCGTGGTCAGGTTTTTCCCCTCCAGCACCACGGTCCCCGCGGTCGTCGGCAGCAACTGCATGACGGTCCGGGCCAGGGTGGATTTGCCGCAGCCGGATTCGCCGACCAGCCCGAGAACTTCCCCGCGGCCGACCGAGAGCGTCACGCCGTCGACCGCCTTCACCGTCCCAACATGCTGCTTGAACAGAAAGCCGTGGCTAACCGGAAAGTGCGTCTTGAGGTCGCGGAGTTCGAGGATCGGTTCGGCCATGGCAATGAGAGACGGTCAGATCTCGCCCTGCTGCGCGCGGAGGCAGGCGTGGGCGTGGCCAGTAGCCACCTCGAGGAGCTGGACCGGGGTTTGCACGCATTTCTCCAGGGCATATTCGCAGCGCGGCGCGAACGGACAACCTGGCAGTGGCTTCGACAAATCCGGGGGCAGGCCGCGAATCGTATAGAGCTCGGCGCCTTTGGGCTGCAGCGACGGGATCGATCGTTGCAAGGCGCGCGTATACGGATGTCGGGGAGTGCGAAAAAGCGTCCGGGTGTCGGCGGTCTCGACGATTCGTCCCGCGTACATCACCTGCACGCGATCGCAGAGCCCGGAAACTACGCCAAGATCGTGGGTGATGAACACTACGGCCATGCCGAGCTCCTGCTGCATTTTCTTAATCAGCTCGAGGATTTGCGCCTGCACCGTCACGTCGAGCGCGGTAGTGGGTTCGTCGGCAATCAGCAGCTCGGGTTTGGTGATGAGGGCCATCGCGATCATCACGCGCTGGCGCATGCCACCGGAAAACTCGTGCGGGTAGAGCGACATCCGCTTCGCCGCATCGTTGATCCCGACGGCTTCCAGCATCGCGAGCCCGCGCCGCAGGGCGTCGGCCCGCGACACCTTCTCGTGGATCAGCAGTGGCTCGATGAGTTGCTCGGAGATCCGCGCGTAGGGGTTCAACGACGTCATCGGATCCTGGAAGATCATGGCGACCCGTTTGCCGCGGATCGATCGCGCCTGTTTCGGACTGCAGTGGAGCAGGTCCACGCCATCGAACATTGCGGTGCCACTCTCGATCCGGCCGGGGGGCTGCGGGATCAGGCCCATGATCGAGTAGCACGTGACTGATTTGCCGGAGCCGGATTCACCCACGATCCCCAGGGTTTCGCCGCGCTCGAGTGAGAAGCTCACGCCATCGACCGCCCGATAGACGCCATTGCGCGTATGGAAATAAGTGCGGAGGTCGGTGACGGAGAGGAGCGGCACAGGGGGCGGAGGAAAGCGAGACGGAGAGACAGCGAGAGGGAGAGAGGGGTAATGGGCGGGCTAGGAAACTGCGGTGGGAATGAACTCCCGCAAGGTGGTGGCGACGGTTTCGGGACGCAACGAGTTCAGGGAGCCGCCGCCGGTGGGGAGGCAGCCGGGCGGTTGCAGCAGGCGGGTGGGGCCGCGGAACACGGGACCGGTGCGGACGGGGTTGGTCGGGCCGAAGAGGCCGATCAACGGAACGCCGAGCGCGTTGGCGAGGTGCATCCCACCGGTGTCGTTGGTCACCAGTACCCGGCAACGGCGCAGGGCCTGCGCGAACGCGATCAAATCCGTTTTGCCGGCCAAGTCCCGGACGCGATCGGGCGAAAATCCGGCGGCGACCTCGGCGGTGATCGGCGCGTCCGTGGCGGTGCCAAACAATCCGAACCGCTCGCCGGGCAGCGATTCGATCAGCGAGCGCCAATGGGTGACCGGCCAGCGTTTCTCCGGGGTGTTTTCGGAACCGGGGATCAAGCCGATCATGCCGGTCTGCTCGATGGCCGGCAGCTCGAGCGGACTCTGGTCAACCGATCCGGCGAGGCCAAAATGGCGGAGGAAATTCTCCCACAGCACGAGTTGATGATGCGTGTCCCCGTCGAAGTTCGAGGGCACGCGGTACGCGTGGGAAAGCAGCGGCCGCGTTCGGCCGGGACGGACGATGCCGAAACGCTGCCGCGTCCCGCTCAGCCATGCTTCCAAGTCGCCGCGCGCCGAATTGGTGAACAGGAGCCAGACATCAATGTATTCCGACTGCAGGCGGCGGAAATGAGCGAAATAGCTGACACCCTGCGGTGGCAGCGCATGCACGCGATCCGCGATGCCCCAGGCTTCGAGGAGCGGCAGGAATTGTTGGCGCGCCACGAGCGTGAGCTCGGCATCGGGCCGGGAGGCGCGGAGGGCGCGCAGCAGCGGGAGTGCCATGACCACGTCGCCGAGCCAGTTGGGCAGCCGAATCCAGATCCGGGTGCGGCGCGGCAGCGTGGGCCATTGGCGGGCGGCACGCTCCGCCGTCAGCAGGTCCCGTTTCGCTTCGAGCCGCAACCGGCGATCAGGCATGTCCTGGTTGCGCCAGCGATCGTGCGCCCACAGCCAGGAGGCGCAGAGATTGTCATCGCGGCGCACCAATTCCTCGAGCCACCGGTTAAGCGCGAGGGTGGTGCCGGGACCGGTGCCGTCGGCCAGCACCCGGTGGGCCCCGATTTCAATCCGCCAGAAGTCGAGCCGCCGGGGAAAAATACCATAGACCCGCGCGTCGAACTTTTCCGCCATCAGGCCGGGCAGTTCCGTCGTCGAGCAGACCCGGTCGAACAAGGTCGTCAGCGCGCCTTGCAATCCGGCGTTCTGATCGAACAGGACGCCGACGAAACCTTTTCGTCGGAGGATCTTGAGCGCCTCCGCGAAGCCCTCCTTGCGGGAAAGCAATTTCATCCCGAAATGCTCCCGCGATTTTTTCACGAAGGCATTGGCGGCCACATTATCCAGCGGCCGGTAGATGATGCCAAATTCCGGGAAGGGCCCAGGGACGGCCAGCGGCATCGAGGTTTGCGCCTCCCAATAGGCGAGATGGGGAGAGCAGATCAGGACCGCGGCCGGCGCAGCGCGGTGATCAGCGTACACCTCCCGCATTTCGGGCGAGACGGTGATGATGGCCCGAAGCCGGCGATCGCCGAGGAAGGGCGTGGCGAGCGAGAGCAGCGCCGTCTCAATCATCCGCCGGCAGCTTTCGCGGCCAAGGGTGCGATGCCAGGCCGCCGGCTGCTCCGGAAAAGCGTGGTGCAGGTTGGACAGGATCAGCCGCCGGCGCCGGCGCAGGCAGAGAAAAACGAACGCGCCGATGAGCCGGGCCAGGAATTGCAGGAGCAATTCCGGGGTGTGCGCCAGCAGCCAGCCGGAAATCTTGAGGAAATAAAGCAGCACGCGGGACGGAGTGGTGCCAACTCATTGCGCGGACCGGCGCGGCGAAGCAATCACTCTGCGCCGCACGTTCGTGGGCGTATTTTCGCGTCCGGGGTAGCGGAACGCGTGCGCGTTTCGCGGTTTCTCCGGGCGAAAGCACGAAACGCTCACGCGTTCCGCTACCAGGAAGCGGATCCGG
>JBKJRG010000001.1:0-4787 GCA_046594805.1 Opitutaceae bacterium
CCGCTGACACCGGTGACGGTGGCGGGGCCGCCAGGACCGGACATGGGCTTCAGATCGGTGACCGCCGAGGCCACCGCGGAGCCCGGGACAAGGACGGTAAAATAGTCCGTGGTCCCCTTGTGGTGAATCATGTATTGATTGACCGAACCATAGCCGACGTCCGGGTCGGCGGAAGTCAGGGCCGAGTAGGAGTCCGGCCTGAGCTTGCTACCGATATCGCTATGAGGTGTCGCCGCACCGGAGCCCGCCACGTAGAAGTTGTAGGCGAGAATATCGCCCCCCGCCGGAATCGCGGTGTTTTTGATCGAGTAGAAGTTGTTGGCAGAACTGCCGGTGAGACCAAGGTCCTGCGCCATGTGGTGGAATCCGGCTAGGTTCGGCCCGATCGCCCAGCGAGGGGTCAGCGTTACGCGTCCCGTGGCGGGATTGATGCCGATGTTGACCATATTGTCGGCGCGCAGCTGGGTGCCAGCGAGTCCGGTGAAGGCCGCGAGGGCCGATAATACAAACGTACGGATTTTCATTTTTTTCTTCTTTCTCTAAAGTTGAAGTGGAAGTGGAAGGGAGTACCCACCGCCCGGATGCGGACGGCGAGTGGAGGCGAAAACTGGATTAGTTCCGGCTAGGGTCGTTCGAACCCGAACCTCCGGACGCAAAAGTCACCCCGAAGGGCTTTCATGCATTCGCGCGGGCTGAATGCGGGTGGGGTGAAATAATTTTTCAACTCCCTAGAATAGTGGTTTTCCGCCCCAGCGGCTATGGGGTGATGTACGATCGGACAATCCCCCAGCGGGCGCTTGCAAGTTATTGCCCAGGCAATGAATCAAATTCGCGCAAGGTCTGAATAGGGGTGTCAACCCCACGTCCCCCGCTCACCACCGTTGAGGTGTTCGAAGCGGCCGGTGATACCAAGGAGTACCCCTCAACGGCGGCAAGCAAACCACTGCCCTTGGTTGGATGCGTGCGCCTAGACCACGGTGACTTGCACGCAGCTCTCGATAATGCCGTTGGCAATCGCGTAGCGCGTGAGCCCCGCCGTGTCGTGGATGTTCAGTTTGTCCATCAAATGCTGCCGATGCTTCTCGACGGTCTTGATGCTGATGCCCAAATCGGCCGCGACTTGTTTGTTCGCCGCGCCCTCGGCGACAAGTTGGATGACCTCCAACTCCCGGGCGGTGAGACCGCTGGCGGAGGAGCGCTCCCTGGTCTTGAAGGCATCGCCCTGCTGGGCCTGGATCCGTTTGGCAATGGACGGGCTGAAATAAGTATTCCCCTTCATCACCTCGCGGATCGCCTTGGAAAGACACTGGGCGGACGATTGCTTGATTAAGAACCCGGATGCGCCGACTGCCAGAACGCGCTGAATGTAGGGATCCTCACTGTGAGCGGAGAGGATGATGATCTTGGTGGCGGGAAGCATCGCGAGAACCTGCTGAGCCGCGCCGAAGCCGTTCAGCAACGGCATCGCGATATCCATCACCAGCACATCGGGCTTGAATTTTTTGGCGAGGATCACGGCCTCGCGGCCGTCGTGGGCTTCACCGACGACGACGATGTCGGACTCGATCCGCAGCAAGGAGCGAAAACCCTCCCGGACGATCATGTGATCGTCGGCCAGCAAAACAGTGATACGATTCATGAGGAGGAAGACTTCAGGTTGGACTGGAAGGGAATCTGGATGCCGAGAGTCGTGCCTTGGCCGGGCGCGGATTCGATGTTGAAGCTGCCGCCGACCATTTCCACGCGCTCGCGCATGCCGATCAGGCCCAGCCGTTTGTTTTTCGTGGAGAACATCACCTTTTCCACGTCGAAGGATTTCCCGTCGTCGTGCAGGTGCATCTGCACGGCGCCGGCCACTTTCACCAGCGTGATGGTGACCCGGGTGGCCCGGGCATGCTGGGCGACGTTGGTCAGGGCAGCCAAGGCGACGCGATAGAGCACGGTGCGCTTGTCGCTGTGCAGTTGCTCGATGCCGGGAGACACATTGACGCGGGCGAGGATGCCGTTCCGCGCGGTGAAACCCTTCAGGTAGGACTGCAGCGCCGGGATCAGTCCCAGGTCGTCCAATACGGGCGGGCGCAACTCCCGGGCGAAGCGGTGGATGGTCCGCACCGATTTTTCGACCATGCGGTGCGTGTTACGAATTTTCTCGTTCAGCCCCGAGCTGCTGAGAAAGGCAGCCCCTTTGACCGTGGCCAGGTGGACGTTGATGCCGGCGAGCATCTGGGCGATTTGGTCGTGGAGTTCCCGGCTGATCTTCTTTCTTTCCTCCTCCTGGGCGGACAACACCTGGCGGGAAAGCTGCCGCAGGCGCTCCTCCATGATCCGGGATTGCGCGAGCAACTGGCGGTGATGCTGCTCGCTCTTGATCAGCGCAGCCTCGGCGGTTTTGCGCTGGACGATTTCCTGTTTGAGGAGGCGATTGGAATCCTCCATCGGCGTGAGCGCCTCGAGGAAGAAGGGGCTGGATTGCCGGCGGATACTCCGCAGAAGTTGGGGCGAGCACTGGCCGGGAGTGAGCGCGAACACCGCCTGCTCATGAATGCGGGCAAGGTCGAGGGTCTCCAGTCCCAGCGTGACGGCCTCGGCGCCCA
Organism: Opitutaceae bacterium; assembly: GCA_046594805.1. Classification (GTDB taxonomy): domain Bacteria; phylum Verrucomicrobiota; class Verrucomicrobiia; order Opitutales; family Opitutaceae; genus ER46. The sequence continues at coordinate 2,595 of JBKJRG010000001.1, forward strand.
ACGCGGACGCGCGGGTCATCCGCGACAGTTTGCCGTTCAAACGCGGCTTGGCCTTTGGTCGGATTTTTTCATCCAGGCGCAGTCGCAGGGCCTCGACGTAGCGCTCCGACAAACTGATGGTTTTGCTCTTGATGGTGAAGGGCCCGCGCGGGAGGCAGGATTTGCCCGGGCGAGGATGCTGGACGGCACCGCCCGAATGATGAGTGTCGGAAATCGGGTGTTCGCTGTCGATGGGGTAAAACCCACCGGGAATATTCCTGCGGGGAAAAACACCGTAGCGCGTCAAGGCTGGCCCGCCCGGGCGCGATTGGCCTCGACTGGTAATAATCACAGACTGGCACTCAGTGCAGGATGCTGCCCTTTTCCGTTCTCGATCTCGCGCCGATCGTCCAAGGCGGCACGGCGGCAGACGCGCTGCAGCACGCGCGCGGTCTCGCGCAGCATGCCGAACGGTTCGGGTATCGGCGGTACTGGCTGGCCGAGCATCACAATATGCCCGGGATCGCGAGTGCCGCCACCGCGGTCGTGATCGCCCACGTGGCGGCCGGCACGTCAAAGATTCGCGTCGGCTCGGGGGGCGTGATGCTGCCCAACCACGCCCCGCTCGTCATCGCCGAGCAGTTTGGCACGCTGGCCTCTCTTTTCCCGGGTCGAATCGATCTGGGATTGGGGCGGGCGCCGGGAACCGATCAGATGACGGCGCGGGCGTTGCGCCGTGGGAACCCTGACAGTGCCGATTCGTTTCCGCAGGATGTGCTGGAATTGCAGGCGTACTTCCAGCCACCCGCAGCGGGCCAGGCCGTCACCGCCGTGCCTGGCGCGGGTTTGGCGGTGCCGATTTGGCTGCTCGGTTCGAGCCTGTTCAGCGCGCAATTGGCCGCGGCGCTGGGTTTGCCGTTCGCGTTCGCCGCGCACTTCGCCCCCGACATGCTCGAGCGCGCGCTGGCGTTGTACCGCGCGGAGTTCCAGCCGTCCGCCGACTGGCCGCGGCCGCATGCGATGGCCTGCATCGCGGTGATCGCGGCCGACACGGATGCGGCCGCCGCGCGTTTATTTACCTCGCTGCAGCAGAGTTTCATCAATCTTCGCCGCGGCCGGCCGACGCCGTTGCCACCACCGGTTGACGACTTGGCGAAAATATCGTCCGCGGCCGAACGCGCGATGGTGGGCCAGGCGCTGCGCGAAGCCGTAGTCGGCTCGCTTGATACAGTGCGCCGCGGGCTGGAAGCGTTCGTGGCGCGCACCTCCGTCGACGAGCTGATGGTGACGGCGGCGATCTTCGACCACGCGGCGCGAGTCCGATCGTTTGAACTGGTCGCGCACGCTCGCGAGAAATTCACGATCGCGCATGCCGGCGCCGCCGCCCGGCCTTAATTCAGAAGCCAGGAAGCCATGAATGTCCTGGTTTCCTGGCTTCTGAATTAATCCTCGGGCGATGCGGGCCAGTTAAGCCAGCTTCGCGCTGAGCGTGATGTTCGCGTTCAGCAGCCGGGAAATCGGGCAGTTGGCCTTGGCCTGCGCGGCGATCGCGTCGAACTTTGCCGCATCAATGCCAGGGATGGTGGCCTCGAGCACGAGATGCGAGGCCGTGACGGTCCAGCCCTTGGGCGGAACGTTATCGAGGCTCACTTCGGCCGTGGCCTGGATTCGGTCGGGTTTGAAACCCGCTTCACCGAGTGCGGCGGAAAGCGCCATCGCAAAGCAGCCGGCATGGGCGGCGGCGATGAGCTCTTCGGGGTTGGTGCCGACGCCCGACGCGAAGCGGGAGCCGAAAGAATAGGCGGTGTCCTTGAGGGCGCCGCCGGGGGCGCTGAGTTTGCCGGTGCCTTCCTTGAGCGAGCCGTTCCAGACGGCGGTGGCGGTGCGTTTCATCCGGACAGTGATGGCCTGCGCCGCGCCGATGGCAAGTTTTGCGCCGGAATTGCGGCGACCCACGACAGGTCTTCCAACCCGTTTTCCGGCCAGAGGCCGTGCCATCCTGCGACGGCCAGACACTTCCTAAGACGTCGTGCTGGACTTCACTTTCGCCGCGGCTACCTGCGCGCGTTTCCACGCTTCGGCCGCGCGTTCCTTCGCCTGGGCCCAGGTCTCGGAGGAAGCCTTGCCCAACTCGCTCAACTTGGACCGCAGATCGGCGCGAGCAAACTCCAGTTTCTTCATGTTGAAATCCCAATACTTGGCCGAGGCCTCGGG
>JBKJRG010000015.1:0-3774 GCA_046594805.1 Opitutaceae bacterium
ATTCAGCCCGCGCAGCGAGCCGGTGGTGAGCGATTCACTCGCCGCCGCGCAGAAACTGGCAGCCAAGCGGGGCACGATCGATTTCATCTTCATCGACGGCGACCATTCCTACGCGGCTTGCCAGGCCGACATCGCGGCCTGGGCGCCCTTCGTGAGGCGTGGCGGGGTGATCGCATTCCATGATTTCGGGAGCCGGGCTGATGGCGTGACGCGGGCGATCTTCGAGTCGATCAAGACCGGCCGGTTCGCGGAGATCGTGGGCGTGGCGGGGACGATTATCGCGTTCCGGATGTAGGAGCAGATGCGCGGCTGAGTAGCCTCGAGCGTGAGCGAGGGGAGGGGTTCGAATTCCACTCGCTCACGCTCGTGGCTACAACGCCCTAGTGCCACTCCTCGGCGAGCAGCGGTCTCACCGCGTCATACACCTGATCCGTGCCCAGCTTGCGCACGCAGTAGCTGCGGTAGGAATCGTCGCGGACGCAGGGCATGGGCGCCTCGGCGCCGAGGCAGGCGCAGGGGAGGGTGGTTTGCAGGACGGTGTGGCGCTCGCCGAGGGGCCGCCAGATGGTCGCGTTCTGCGAACCGAAGAGGGCGACGACCGGGATGCCGACCGCCGCGGCGACATGCATCGGCCCGCTGTCATGGCAGAGAAACCCGTCGAACTGCGCGACCAGCGCGGCGAGCCCGCCGATGGTGCGAGGCGCTTCGCTCACGACGAGATGGGAATGCGCCGATTTGCGAATGCTCTCCAGCAGGCCGCGCTCGCGCGGTCCGGCGGTCAGGTAAACCTGCGCCCCCAGATCGTCCTGCAGCCGATCGCACACGGTGGCAAACCGCTCGGGCGGCCAGATGCGGTGCTCGCTGCGGCTGCCGGGATGCACGAGCAGTTTTTTCCCGTAGTGCGGCAGGAAGCGTTGCACTTCGGCCACGTCCTCCGGGTGCGGCACCAGTTGCACTTCCCGAGAAACCAGCGGCACGCCGATCGCGGCCGGCAGGGCGAGGTAGGTTTCGGTAATGTGGTGCGAGTCGTAGAACGCGTTCGTCACCTTGGCGCGGTGGGTGTAGACGCGCGGGTGCCGAAACGGGATCAGCTCGCGGTCAAACGTGGCGCGCACGGGGGCAGCGGTCAGGCGGGTGGCGAGGGCGGTCTTGTCCGTGTTGTCGAAGTCCAGCACATGCGTGAAGCGCGCGCGGCGCAGGGCGCGCACAAATCCGAACCAATCCGTGATGCCCCGCGGAAACGTGAGGGCGCCGTTCACGTCCGGGTTCATCGCGAGCACGCCGGCAAACGCGGCCTCGGTCAGAACAGTGAGGTGCGCGTCGGGCCAGTGCAGCCGGAGGTTTCGTAGGACGCTCCCGAGCAGGACGATGTCACCCAGGTAACGGCGGCGGATGAGCAGGATGCGGGGCTGGCCGGCAGGCATGATATAAAAAAACGCGGCTGGCCGCCTCACCCGCCCGCCGCCTGCCGATCGTAGAGTGACTTGTAGAGCGGGCTGCCGCCATAAAGCTCGGCATGGCTCCCGGCCGCGACCACCCGGCCGCGATCGAAAATCAGGATCTTGGAGGCGTCGCGGATGGTGGAGAACCGGTGCGCGATGATCAGGACGGTTTTGCCCACGACGAGTTTCTTGAGGGCGGCCTGGATGGCGGCCTCGCTGTCGCTGTCGAGCGCGCTCGTCGCCTCGTCGAGGATGAGGATTGGGGCGTTGCGCAGGAAGGCGCGCGCGAGCGCGAGCCGTTGGCGTTGTCCGCCCGAAAGCGCTCCGCCGCGTTCCCCCACCGGCGTGTCGTAGCCGTTGGACAGCCCGGAAATGAAATCGTGGGCAAACGCATCGCGCGCGGCCTGCTCGACCTCCGCGCGGGTCGCGTCCGCGCGGCCGAGGAGCAGATTGGCGAGCACCGTGTCGTTGAAGAGCACGGTCTCCTGGGAAACGACGGCGATGTTGCGGCGCAGATCCGCCAATTTCATCGCGCGGACATCGATGCCATCGATGGCCACGCGACCTGCGGCGACCTCGTAGAACCGCGGCACAAGGTTGGCGAACGTCGACTTGCCGGCGCCGCTGGGCCCGACCAGTGCGCAAACGGTGCCGGCGGAGATGGTAACGGTCACCTCGCGCAGAACGGGCATGTCGGCCTTGTAGGCGAAGTCGACGTGGTCGAAGGTGATGTCTCCGCGCAACCGGTCGACCGGCGTGGGCTTCGCCGGATCCGCGATGGTGACGGGCTCGTTGAGGACGACCTCGAGCCGATCGAGGGCGGCGGTGCCGCGCTTGAGCTCGTTGTTGAGCGAACCTAATTTTTTGATCGGCTCGTAACAGAGATAGAGCGCGCCGACGACAGCGGCGAAAACCTGAAGCTGCACGTTGTGCACAAAGGCGAACACGAGGGTGACCGCGATGCCGATGGCGGAGATGATCTCGATCGCCGGCGTCAGGGCCTGGGCATACTTCGCGATCTTCATCTGCGACGTGATGAGGGCGCGGCAGGCCGCGGCGAAGCGCGAGGTCTCGTGCTCCTCGAGACTAAAGGCACGGACCTCGCGGGCCGCCGCCAGGTTTTCCGCGAAATGGGAGCTGACGCCACCGAGCTGGCTTTGCATCTGTGCGGCGCGCTTGACCACCTTGCGTCCCACGTAGCGGACGGGCAGCACGGTGAGCGGCACCGCCGCCAGCGCGATGAGCACCACGCCGACGCCCTGTTCGGTGAAGGCCTGCGCGACCAGGAACCCAAGCGCGCCGAGCAGTTGCATTGGCTGCTTCACACCGTCGTTGGCGAGGACCGTGAGCGTGAACTGTAGTTGCGCCGTGTCAGACATCCCGCGGGACAGCAGGTCGCCGCTGGATTTGCTCTGGAGAAAGGAAAGCGGCACGACTTGGAGCTTCCGAAAATAATCCAGCCGGATCGCTTCCAGCATCCGGACGCCGCCCAGCTGGGTGTAGTAGCTGTTGCGATAGCCGCTGAAGGCGCGGAGGACGAACGCGACGGGAATCGCCGACGCGATCAGGATGACGGTACTGAGCGGCAGGCCACTCTCCCGGTCGAAGATGGGCGGGAAGACATACTTGATCAGGGCTGGCACGCCAAAGCCGCTGGTGGCGCCGAAGATCACCGCATAGAAGATCGCGGCGGCGATTTCGCGGCGGACGGTGCGGAGGTATTTGAAATACGGACGAAGGCGGCGCATCAGGTTCTGGACGCCGGTATGAAACGCGCTGGGGACAAGGCGTTCCACCTCAATCTTCGAGCCGGAGAAGATACGCCGAGAGGTCTCCCGATCGGATGCCTCCTAAAGGCGGAACTACGAACCAGGAGCGAACCGGCGTTCGCCTCGCCGCCTTCTGCCGCTCGTAGTTCCGCCTTCAGGCGGAATCTGGGCGGAGGTCAATCCTTCGACGACCGCACGTCGAGCGCGTCGCGCAGGCCATCGCCGAGGAAGTTGAGCGAGAAGAGCGTCAGCGAGAAGACCGTGCCCGGGAAAAGCAGCAGCCAGGGAAACTCCTCCATCTTCTCCGCGCCGTCCTTGATCAGCAGCCCCCATGAACTCATTGGCGGCTGCACGCCGAGGCCGAGGAAGCTGAGGAATGCCTCGAGCAGCATGACGGCGGGGATGGTCAGCGTCGTGTAGACGATGATCGGCCCGAGGATGTTGGGCAGGATGTGCCGGAAAATTATCCGGCGCCGGCCGAATCCGATCGAGCGGGCGGCCTCGATGAATTCCATTTTCTTCACCGCCATGACCTGGCCGCGCACGATGCGCGCCATGGTCAG
>JBKJRG010000254.1:0-3161 GCA_046594805.1 Opitutaceae bacterium
GGATTCGTTGCACGTCGCCACGCGACATGGGATTGCCATCAAGTTTCCGCCTCAAAGGTCAGATCAGTCGAATAACAGCAGCCGGCGCGGAGACCCGCATCGCGACAAGACGCTTTCGGTTTTGGCGTTGTTGGAAGTCCCCGTCAACCAGCCTCTCGTGGTCGAAGGGAATCTCTACTCGGTCGCGGACCTCATCCATGAAAGCGTCGCCACGTTTTCCTTGGATCAGGAAATCGAATGGTCGTTCCTGGTCTACGCGCTCTACTTGTCCGAACCGCGATGTGAAAACAAGTTTGGCGAGTCCTTTCAAATGGACGATCTTTTGGAAGCTCTCCTGAAACCGTCGTCGCCAATGGTGGATCATTCCTGGCGCTCGCGCATCTCAAACGCAAGGAATCTGAACAAAAGAGGAGTTGAGGAAAACATCGCTGGGAGATTCGCATTGGGGTGTCTTGGAAATGTCCCTTTGGGAATGGAGTCCCAGCGATGGCGAAACAGATTACGTTTGAAGAGCGTGTGCGCATAGAAGACTTTTTGGGTCAGCAGTGGTCGCCGACGGAGATTGCTCGGAAGCTGTCGCGATCCGAGTCGACGATCAGTCGCGAGTTATCGCGGAATGGTCACCAGGGGATGTATTTGGCAAAACTCGCGCAAGCTCAGGCCGAGTTGCGGCGGCGCGAACGAGCGCTGGTGCGGAAGATGGAACGGCCGGAGATTCGGGATGCGGTGCAGAATGGATTGATCCAGTGTTGGGCACCGGATCAGATCAGTGGAGCTCAACGGACGCGGCTGCCCACCCAGCCGGAGCAGCACGTTTCCGCCAGCACAATCTATCGCTGGATCGCGCAGCAAGGCTCGCGGCGAACGCACTGGCAGCAGTTTCTCAGGCGGCGCGGACGACGGCCGTATCACCCGCGAAAGCCGGCGAATCCGCGGACGAAACCGATTCGCGACCGCCCGCCGATCATCGAGCGGCGCGAGCGGCTGGGGGACTTTGAGGGGGACTTGATCCTGGGCCAACCCGGCACCGGTGGACTGCTCACCGTGGTGGATCGACGGTCACGTTTCCTCTGTCTGGAACAAGTCCACGACAAAACGGCGAGACACGTCCATGAGAAGTTTCGGCAAGCACTGTCGAAGCTCCCCGCCGACAAACGGCATTCCACCACGTTCGACAACGGCACCGAGTTCGCGCGTTGCCATCTGGTGGAGAAGACTCACGGCACCAAGTTATACTTTGCCGATCCAGGCTGTCCGTACCAACGTGGTACGAACGAAAATACCAACGGCCTACTTCGACAATTCTTCCCAAAAGGGATCGACTTCCGAACCATCACCTGGGCCGACATACGCCGTGTCGAAACTCTTATCAACAATCGCCCGCGCAAATGCCTCGGCTACAGAACTCCTGCTGAAGTCTTCCTCGAATCCTCGTGACGTTTAACTTGCAATTGAGATGCGCGAACGCCCCTGCTTCGGAACGCATCATGTGTTTTCGGTCGCGTTCGTATTGCGCTGCGATCGAACGTGTTTACCAATCTCCGGTCTCAGCGCGTAGCGTGAGCGGCCTCACGCGTAGATGGGGAACGCGCGCGGTCGGCGGATGAGCCAGATTTGTTTTGCCAGTTCGAGAAATGGGTGGCCTCGTTGGCGGCAGGTGGTGGTGAGGCTGGCGGTGATTTCGTGAGCGACCGCGTGCAGGATTTCGCGGTGGCAACTTCCCAGCTTTCGGAGGATCACCCCCGGACGGATTTGTCGCTCGCCGTGGTTGTTCGTGGCCGGGATGTCGGGGTCGTACAGAAACAGGAACCACTCGTGACGGTGATGCCGCAGGTGTTTGGCCAGACGTTGGACGTCGGCGTGGCGATGGTCACTCGCGGCCGAGGTCAGCCATTCGTCGAAGTCACGTTCGATTTGCGAGCGTTTGCGAGCGTAGGTGGACTCGGCCCATTCGTCGCGACGCGCGGCCGTGTCCAGCGCGTGTTTCAGCAGCGTGATCAACGCCTCGACGTGATCGCGATCGGCGGCGGGCAGCGAGTGGTCCTCGGTCAGTCCGCGAGCACGTCGCAGAATGTGCGCCACGCAGCGGCCCTTCACGCATTCCAGCACGTCATACGACGCCAGTCCGTCCACGATCAGCACGCCGCTGAAATCGTCGCCGAGCATGTCGGCGGGAACCTCGTGGCCGCGGCTGAAGCGGATCGCGTAGATTGTGATGTCCTTCGAGGCGAAGACCCACAGCCAAGCGCTGCGACGCGAGACGCGCCAGCCGGTTTCATCCGCGTGAACCACGCCCGCTTTCCGCAACGCCTCGACCAGCCATTCGTAAGTCGGCAACGCGCGTTGAGCGAATCGGATCTCCGCGCGGCTCAGCGCACCGGGACTGACTTTCAATGAGAAGCAGGTGTCGAACAACTCGCGGATCTTGCGATAGACAATCCCCAGCCGATGCTTCCAATCAGCCGCCATCCCCAACACGCGCGGACCCAGCACGCTTTGCACGACCGGCGTGGGATCGGTGATTTGTTCCTCGTGCCGTCCCTGCCGATACTTCCCGCAACACGGGCACGTTCCGCCGTGAACCTCGAACTTCGTGACTACCGGCCGCACCGGTGGAATGTCCGTTTGATACAGCTCGCGCGTCTGCGGATCGACCAACGCCACGCGACACTCAGGACACGTTTTACAGGGCACCCGAATCGTGCGATCGACGTGTTTGGGAATCGCTCGAAACGCGCCGTCATGCCCCGGCTTCCGCCCCGACGGTTTGTACTCGCTGGGCGGGATCAACTTCCGACGCGGAAACTTCGCCGTCTGCCGCTGCGAATCGCGAGTCACCTCGGCCAGCTTCCGCTCCAACTCCGCAATCCGACGCTCGGATTCCACCAGTCGCCCCTGCAACTCCGCAATCCGAGCGTCACGTTCGCGACACCCCGCACACGCCGTCGATGATCCTCGTCGCTCATCATCCATGATGGCAGACTTCCTACGAAATCTCCCTCAAATCGCCAAGACCAATTCAGCGGCTTGGTAAACACGTTCAGAATTTTTTGGCGAAGCCCAACCGGCAAACCTAGTTTTCCGACCCGATACCCCATGTGGCTCAATACTCCTTGCTCTGGTGAATCAAGTTGCAATCCGCCACCACTGTCGAGGGAAAC
>JBKJRG010000328.1:0-9304 GCA_046594805.1 Opitutaceae bacterium
GGAAGCGGTGGGGATTTGCGCCGTATCCTGAGGGCAACAGGTCGGCGCACCTCGCAGCGGCCGGCGTCCCTACCCGCCGGGCGCGGGAGTGTCCGGCCGCCGTCCGCAACCCCCCGCCGGCAGAGATGCCTGCTGCTCCGTGCAGCGCCGAGCCATCCAATTCATCCGTTGACCCTGCACGGGACTCTTTCATTTCTTTCCCGCCCCCCCACCATGAATATCCCCGCCTGTCTGACCCTTTGGCCCCGCTCCCACCGGGTGTGCCTCGCCGCTCTAGCCCTCTCCTTCCTCGGGCTTTTCACCGGCACCGCCGCAGCCGCCGCTCCTAACCTGATCATCTTTTACGCCGACGATCTCGGCTGGGGCGAGCTCGGCTGCCAGGGCAACAAGGAAATCCCCACCCCGCACATCGATGCCATTGCGAAGAACGGCATCCGTTTCACGCAGGGCTATGTCGCCGCGACGTATTGCAGCCCGTCGCGAGCGGGCTTGATGACCGGCCGTTATCCGACGCGCTTTGGCCATGAGTTCAACAGCGTCGCCAATGTGACCGGCCTTCACCTCCAGGAAACCACGCTCCCGGAGCGACTGAAACGGCTGGGCTACGCCACGATCGCCGTCGGCAAATGGCACCTTGGCAGCGGCCCGGCCTACCGGCCGACCAAGCGCGGGTTCGATGAATTCTACGGCACGCTCAACAACACCCCGTTTTTCCATCCCACCAATTTCGTCGATACTCGGATCTCCGAGGAAATCCAGAAAGTGACCGACGACGCCTTCTACACCACCGACGCCTACGCGGAGCGCTCCGTCGACTGGCTGGAGAAGAACAAGTCCAAGCCGTGGTTCCTGTATCTGCCGTTCAACGCCCAGCACGCTCCCCTGCAGGCGCCGAAGAAATATCTCGACCGTTTTCCCAACATCACGGACGAAAAGCGAAAACTCTTCGCCGCGATGATGACCGGGATGGATGACGCCGTGGGGCGCGTAATGGCCAAGGTGCGCGAGATGGGCCAGGAGGAGAACACGCTGGTGTTCTTCATCGCCGACAACGGCGGGCCGACCGAGAGCACGACCTCGAGCAACGGGCCGCTGCGCGGCTTCAAGATGACGACCTTCGAAGGCGGTCCGCGCGTGCCCTATCTCGCGCAGTGGAAGGGAAAATTCCCCGCGGGCAAAACCTATGATCTGCCGGTGATGAATCTCGACGTGCTGCCCACCATCGTGGCGGCGGCCGGCGGAAGGATTGAAGCGACGGCCAAGCTCGATGGGGTGGACCTGACGCCGTACGTCACCGGCGCCAACAAAAACCGGCCACACCAGACGCTTTACTGGCGTTACGGCCCGCAATGGGCGGTGCGCGACGGCGATTTCAAACTGGTAGTGTCTCGCGGAGGCAGCGGTCAGCCGGAGCTCTACAACCTCGCGGCGGACATCGGCGAGTCGAAGGACCTCGCGAGCGCGCAACCGGCGAAAGCGAAGGAACTGCAGGCGCTGTACAGCAAGTGGAGTGCCGAGCAGGCCGAGCCGAGCGCGCCGGATTCTCCCGCTGGCGGCAAGGCGAAGAAGGCCGAAAATAAAAAGAAGAAGGACGCGGAGAAGTGAAGCGAGTCGCGCCGGCATTCTGCCGGCCGGTTCGGAGCCGGCTGGAAGCCCGGCGGCTACGCCAACCCATCCGTCCTTTTGCGCCTATCGGGGCGTCTTGGTTCGTAGTCCCGCCTTCGCGGTTCTGCATTCTGATTCCGCCTGAAGGCGGAACTACGAACGCGTCCGCCACTCCTGATTCATGAGCAACCTCCAGCTTGCCCTGCATTTCTTCCTCGAGATCGGCGTAATCCTCGTGGTCTGCCAGCTCGTGGGGCTGGTGGGTCGGAAGTTGGGACAACCGCAAGTCGTGGCGGAAATGTTCGCGGGCGTGCTGCTGGGGCCCTCCTTGCTCGGACTTTTCTGGCCGGATCTCTTCACGAAGCTCTTTCCCCCGGAGGCCATGCGCGTGCTCTTCCCCGTCGCGCAAGTCGGGCTGTCGCTCTACATGTTTGTCGTCGGGTTGGAGTTTCGGATGGATATCGTCCGCGAGCGGATGCGCAGCGCCGTGGCCGTTTCCATCGCCGGGATGCTCGCGCCGTTCGTCCTCGGCGCGGTCCTCGGCTGGTTCTTTTTCCATCATACCGCCCTCTTCCCGGCAAAAACCTCGCTGCCCGACGCGATGATTTTTCTCGGTGCCTCGCTGTGCATCACGGCTTTTCCGATGCTGGCCCGGATCATTCACTTCAAGAAACTCACCGGAACCACCATGGGCACGGTCGCGTTGGGCGCCGGCGCAATCAATGATGCGGCGGCCTGGTGTTTGCTCGCGGTCGTGCTCTCGCGGCTCGAGGGCGATTTCAGCCATGTCGTCATCAATCTTGGCGGTGGCATCGGTTACGTCGCGGTCGCACTCCTGGTCATCCGGCCGCTGGCGGCCCGCTGGGGGCGGGGCGTCGAGGCGCGCGGCCAGCTGTCCGACGGCGAGTTTGTCGGCTGCCTCATCCTCCTGATGTTCGGCGCGTGGTTCACCGATGCCATCGGGCTGCATGCCGTGTTCGGCGCGTTCGTCATGGGAGTCGCCCTGCCACGCGGGGTCGTGTCTACCGCGCTGATCAACCGGATCCAGCCACTGACGGTGGCATTGCTGCTGCCGCTGTTCTTTACCTACTCGGGACTCAACACCGAGATTGGTTTGATCGATTCCCCGTATCTTTGGGCGATGGCCGGGCTGGTCCTGCTCGCCGCCATCGGGGGCAAAGGCGTCGCCTGCTGGCTGGCGGCGCGTGCGACAGGCGTGTCCAACCGCGAGGCCCTCGGGATCGGCACGCTCATGAACGTGCGCGGGCTCATGGAGCTCATCATTATCAATATCGGGCTGCAGCGCGGGATCATTTCTCCCGCCCTGTTCGCCACGCTCGCGATCATGGCGGTGATCACGACCGTGATGGCCTCACCGCTTTTTGAGTGGCTGGTGGGCCGGCATCGCGCGGCGGAAGCGGCCGCGTCGCAGCGGTCCGCATAAGTGGCATCGGCTTCCAGCCGATGATCTGCGGCTGGAAGCCGCAGCCACTTACAACTGCAGACACACACCCTGCGACGTGCTGCGCAGCAGAATCTGGCCATCGCTCAACGCCGGGCTCGCCCACACCTTGCCCTCGATGACCTTGGCCCGTGCGACTTCCCGATACGCGGAAGGATGCGGCTCGATCAGCACGAGCTGGCCATGGTCGGTCGTCGCGACCAGCCGGTCACCGGCCATGATCATCTGGCCCGTGCCGAAGCCGGCTTTTTCCCATTGAATCTTGCCGGTGCGAATATCGATGCACTTCACGGAATTGTTGCCGAAGTCGCGGTGCCCATAGTGCCCGTACAGATAACCGTCGTGCACCACGGCGGTGGCCCAATGCGCCGCCGTGTCGTTGCCCGGGCTGCGCCAGAGCTCGGTGACTTCCCACTCCTTCCCCTTGAGTTTCACCTGACAGGCGCCGCCGCCAACGCCGTAAGCGGCGGCGCAATTGACGATGTCGCCCCAGACCACGGGCGACGCGGCCGTCGAAGTGCGGTAGGGAAACGGGTAATGCCACAGCTCGCGGCCATCGACCGGATCGCGGGAGACCATGCCGCGTTCGACCATGAAGATTGCCTGCTCCTTTCCTTCGATCGTGGCCACGATGGGCGTCGAGTGCGTGGGCCGGTCACTGCCTGATTTCCAAAGCACCTCGCCGTTGTCCGCCTTGAACGCGAGGTAGGTCTGATCATTGCCGCCGCCCGCGACCAGCACGCGATCGCGGATGACGAGCGGAGATGCGGCGTTGGACCAGGTGATTTCCTTGCCGCCAAATTCCTTCAGCAGATCGTGTTTCCACAAAATTTTGCCCGAGCTGCTCTCGAGCGCGTACAGGTCGAATTTCCCGCCGAAAACAAAAACGCGATTCTGGGCAAACACCGGCGTGGCGCGCGGACCGTCTGTGCCCTCGTTGCCCGGGGCACCGCGGTCGCCGCCGTTCCGATAGCCGGTCTCGCCCAACGACGTTTGCCAAAGCGTCTTCCCGGTCTTGCGATCCAGCGCGATGACGGTCTCGCGGCCATTGGCCGGTACCACGGTATAGGCCTTGCCATCGCCGGTGACGAATGAGCTGAAGCCTCCGTCCGCGGCCATTTCCCAGACCCGCTTGGGCTGGCCGGCCAGCGCCGAGGGGGCGACCATTTCCTTCGACTTACGATTATTGGCCGGCCCCATGATGTGGGACCAGTCCGCCGCTTCAACGAGTGGGGCGCCCGCGAACAGGGCCAGGGCGACTGAGGCAAAGGACCGGAAAGATGGTTTCATGCGAAAATTAGCAGCTGAGAGCTAAAGACGTGCCGACGTCAAAAGCGATGCAGGCAATTCCCGTTCGTTGCACCCCTTCGCGAATGTAGGGGTGTCGCTTGACGACGCCCGCGGTGTAACGCGAGAGGGTATTCGCGGGCGTCGTCAAGCGACGCCACTACACGGAGACGCGGCCCGCGACCTTATTTGCCGATGCAGTACAGGTGGTGGCCGGTGCGGATAAAAATCTCCCCGTCGGCAATCGCCGGAGTGCCGAGCGTGAAGGATTCGTCGAGTGAATTCTTCGCCAGCAGCTTGTAGGTCGCGCCCGCCTGCACCACTGCGGTTTCCCCGGTCTCGCTGATCGCATAGATCTTTCCGTCGGCGAGCAGCGGTGACGCGCTGACCCGGCCGATGCCCATGTCTTTCGGCCCGTAAATCAATTTGCCGGTCTTCGCGTCCAGGCAGGTGATGTTGCCGGCATCATCCACCATATAGAAGCGGGGACCGTCGCTGATCGGCGAGGGCACATCGGGCGCACCCTTCCCGGTCCAGCTCCACGCCAGGTGGCTCTTGGTGATATCACCGGCACCGCCGGCCCGAAAGGCCAGCAGCGGGACCCGGCGGGTAGGCGTGTAGATCATGCCATCCCGGACCAGCGGTGAAGCAATCACCCGGAAATCCCGCGCATTGTCCGGATTCAAGCCGCCACCGCGCCAGAGCTCGCGACCGGTTTCCGGATCGTGGCCGGTGACATAGCCGCCCCCCGAGACGACGATTTGCTTTTTGCCGCCCGCCTGGAGCACAGCCGGGGTGGTGTAGGCGTCGGGCGATTCGTGGATCGCGTCGGTCGGCCGCTCGACCCGCCAGAGCTCTTTGCCGTCGGCCGCGTTGAGCGCGAAGACATAGGAGGGATCGTCCGTCTTCATTCCCTGCAGGATTTGCAGCACCAGCTTGCCGTCGAGCAGCAGCGGCGAGGAGCCGAGCCCGAAATTTGTGCCGAGCTTGCCGTACTTCTTCGTCAGATCGAATTTCCATTTTTCGTTTCCGGCGAAGTCGAAGCACGCGATCATGCCGTTTCCGGAAGCGACCCAGACAAGCTTGCCGTCACTCACCGGGGTCGGGGATGACATATTGTGCTTCATCTGGATCTCGTTCCCCTGGTCGTACTGCTTCCGCCAGATCTCCTGGCCGGTGGCGCGCGAGAGACAGAGCAGGAGGATTTCCTGCCCGCCCGGGCCCGTCACCCCGCGACCGCGGCTCGCTCCGGGATTCGGGCGCTTCCGCGCGCCGGAGCCCGGCGCTGCCTCTTCCGCCGAGGGCGAATTCAGAAAAATCCGATCCCCCCAAACCATCGGCGAGGAACCGCTCCAGGCGGGCATTTCCTGTTTCCATTTGATGTTCTGGGTCGGTCCCCACGTAACCGGGAGGTTCGTCGCGTCCGCGGTGCCATCGCCATTCGGCCCGCGCCAGCCCGGCCAGTTGGCCGCCGGGAGCAAAACGGGAAGAACGCCCGCGAACAACAGTGCCAGGCTGAGGAACGTGCCTTTCAGCTTAAAGCGTAGCTTCATCGTAGGGGCGCCGCTTGCCGGCGCCCGCGGGCGTCGACGAGCGACGCCCCTACACGATCCCAAAGCCGCCCGGAGTAATCGCGGACGGTGTGACGTATTGGAGAGCGTCATATTCGGAGGCTAGTTTGCAGCGTTGCCCCAATTTGACAACAGGGGATGGAAGCGGAGTTCGCTGGGAAGTAGCGTAGGCGTCCCGGCCTGCCTGGACTTCATGCAGGCGGGACGCCTGCGCTACGTCGGAGCATCCCCGCTGGCTTGCGCTGCCGCACGAGGTTGCTTCGACTCGCCGCATGAAGAATGCGCCGCTTTGTATCGCCGTCGCTGTCTTGCTCTCTGCCACCCTTTGCACCGCCAGTGAAAACTGGCCCCAATACCGCGGAACCCAGGCGCGCGGGCTCGATGACTCGAAACCGCTGCCGACGACCTGGAATGTCACGACCGGCGAGAACATCCGCTGGCAGACTCCCATCCCGGGGCTGGCGCATGCGGCGCCGATTGTCTGGGGCGATCGCGTTTATGTGGCGACGGCCGTCCAGCCGGGAAAATCCGAGCTGAAGGTCGGACTCTATGGCGATATCGCATCGGTGCCCAACCAGGAACCAAACCAGTGGCGGCTGCTCGCCCTCGACAAGGCGACCGGCAAAGTCATCTGGAACGTCCTCGCCCATGAAGGCGTGCCCAAGGTCGCACGCCACACCAAGGCGACCCATTGCAATTCCACTCCCGCCACCGACGGGAAACACATCGTCGCAATCTTCGGCTCGGAGGGGCTGTTCTGTTACGATGACTCCGGCAAGCTGAAGTGGAAAAAAGATCTCGGCCCGATGGACTCCGGTTACTTCTCCATGCCCAGTGCGCAGTGGGGTTTTGCCAGCTCGCCCATCATTCACGACGGCAAGGTCGTCGTCCAATGCGATGTCCAGAAAGGGTCCTTCCTCGCTGTCTTCGATCTCGCGGATGGCCGCGAGTTGTGGCGGACCGCGCGCTCCGATGTTCCCACGTGGAGCACACCCACCGTGGTCACCGCCGCGGGCCGCACGCAAATCACGGTGAACGGCTGGCATCACGCCGGCGGCTACGATTTCGCCACGGGCCGCGAGCTTTGGAAATACGACGGCGGCGGCGACATCCCGGTGCCAACGCCGATCGCGGAGGGCGACCTGATCTATTTCACCAGCGCACATGGCCGGATGCGGCCCATGAGGGCGATTCGCGCGGATGCGAACGGTGACCTGACTCCGGACGACTCGGGCGCGCAAAAACCAGCCGTCGCCTGGAACCACGATCGCCGCGGCAATTACATGCAGACCCCGATCGTCGTGAAGGGCCTCCTCTACGGCTGCGCGGATGTCGGGCTCGTGACCTGCTTCGATGCGAAAACCGGGGAAGTGCGGTACAGCGAGCGGCTTTCCAAGACGAGCGAAGGGTATACGGCCTCGCCGGTTTCGGACGGGCGGAACATTTTTTTCACGAGCGAGCTGGGCAATGTCTTTGTCGTGCCGGCCAGCGGGGAGTTCTCGGTCACGGCCACGAATTCACTGGGCGAAACGTGTCTTGCCACCCCCGCGATCTCCGACGGCGCGCTGTTTTTCCGCACGCGGGACAATTTGGTGGCGGTCGCGGCGAAACGCTGAGGGGTGGCTGCGAGGGCGCCGCGTGTAGCGCAGGCCGGGTGCGGACACCGGGGATCTTCGCACACCCATTCCGCGACGGCTGGCGCGAGCGCCAGCGCTACCATCGATCAATTCAGGCCGCTGTGTTGTAGGGGCGTCGCTTGACGACGCCCGCGAACACCAAGCCGCACTTGCCCCAGCAGGCGTCGTCAAGCGACGCCCCTACGTCGAACCGGGAAAAGTCCGCCTCAGGGCAAACGCGTGAGGCGCGTCAGTGCCCCCGTGGCGAAAATGAGCGGGTAGAGACGTTCGTGATACCAGAGCTTCGCGAAGTACAATCCGATCGGCGCCGGCGTATGCCATTGCTCTTTCTCGACGGCCGCAACCAGCCAGGCTCCGCCGCGTTCCACCGCCGTCCAGATTTGCTGGCGGGCGGCGGGCTCCGTGGTTTTGTGTTCCCAAGCCGCGGTCAGCGCTTCCAGGGCCAGCCCGGTTTCTTCCATCGACGAACCCGCACCAACGGCTCCGCTCCAGCCGCCATCGGGGTTCTGCTTCAGCACAAGCCAGCGCAGCGCGCGTTCGAGCGAGTCGCCGATTCGGACCGGGCCGGGGAGCTCGAGGCTGCAGAGCGCCAGCACCACGCGCGCCGTGCCGTAGAGCGGGTTTTCCTCCGCCGGATCCTCCTGATGCCCGAACCAGAGCGGGATCCAGGCGCCGTCCGGGCGCTGGGTTTTTTGCAGGTAAGCCGCTGCACGCCCCAAGGCTGCGTCCAGCCCGCGCTGGACCGGCTTCGCCAGATGAGCGCGCCACATCGTCCAGGCCCGCATCGCGTGCGCGGTGATGTCGGGACTGCTGCGATCAAACGGCAGCCGGCCCCAGCCGCGGCAAAAGGTGGGCATGCCGCCGTCACGATTCTGCAGCTTCAGCAACCATCCGACTCCCGCCTCGGCCGCGCGGCGCACCGCCGGAGCATCCGGGTCGAGCCGTTCCAGCGCGAGGAGCGCGCCGGCCGTGTCATCCGCATCGGGCACGCCCCCGGGCAGATCGGTCCAGGCCCAACCTCCGGGCGCCGCCAGCGTATAAGGATGTTCGACACGGTATTGCTGCCGCAGCAGCCAGTCCCGCACCGTGCGCTCCTCGTGCTCGGCGAGAAACGGCGCGCCGCCGGCCGGGACCAGCGCGTGCACGGACAAGGTGGTGAGCCAGGTTGCCAGATTGGTGTCGATCGGCCAGCTGCCGTCCGGGCGCATCGACGCCTCGAGGAACGCGACGCCGCGTTGCACGACGGGATGCAGGCCCAGATCGAGGGCCGCGAGGCTCATGATCACGAAGCTCGTCAGCGGCGCGGCCTCGAGAAATCCCCCGTTGGCCGGTTGCAGCCGGGCCAATTTTTCCAACGTACCCCCGCGGCAGCGGTCGCGCAGCAAGCGCAACGCGGGGTTTCTCGTGGGCCGCATGCCATGTCGCACCTGACCGATCGCAATCAACGCCGGCAGGGCGTAGCTGACCACCGGAAGCTGCAAGGGGCCGAACCACCGTTGCGGCAGCGCGGCGAGCTCAAAGGGAAGCTGTCGCACGTGCCGCCAGGCTTCGTGCGCCGGGCCCAGCCGCCCGGCGAGGGCGCACATGGTCAGGATGGGAATGGCAAAGGTCCGATCGTCTCCGTAGCGACGCTCGATCGCGCGGACCAGCGCGGCCGGTGCCAGGGAGCCGGCCGCCCGCTGAAGCCATCCTTCCGCGGCAGCCACGGATTCCTCCGCACCTGGCTCGTGGCCGGTGCGAAG
>JBKJRG010000335.1:0-4485 GCA_046594805.1 Opitutaceae bacterium
CAACACGGCCAGCACCGTGGGCTCGACCCTCACCGTGCGGACGGTGGCTTCCACCACTGCCCCGAGCATCGTGACGCCCCCGACCGCCCAGACCGCCAATGTCGGCGGCAGCGCATCGTTTACGGTCGTGGCAGGCGGGACACCGGCGCCCACTTACCAGTGGACGCGCAATGGCACCCCGCTCGGCAACGGGCCCACCGGCTCCGGCGCCTCCGTCTCAGGCGCGACTACGGCCACGCTCGCGCTCACCGGCATCACCACTGCCGATGCCGGCAACTACGCGGTGACCGTCACCAACAGTGCCGGCGTGGCCAACAGCACCGCCGGGGTGCTCGCGGTGAACGACGTGCCCACGGCGCCGAGCCGAATCATCAATCTCTCCATTCTCACGACCATTGGCTCCGCGGGCGACAACTTCACGATGGGCTACGTGGTCGGCGGCGCGGGCACGTCCGGCGCCAAGCCGCTGGTCATCCGCGCGGTCGGTCCTTCCCTGGGCGCGCTCGGTGTCCCGGGCACGCTGGCGGATCCGAAGCTGGAGCTCTTCGCCGGCTCCACCAAGACAACGGAAAACGACAACTGGGGCGGCTCCGCGGCCGTCGCGGGCGCGATGGCGGGAGTCGGCGCGTTTCCCTTCATCAGCGGCACTTCGCTTGACGCCGCCGTCCTCGGCAGCATCACCACGCGCGATAATTCCGTGAAGGTTTCCGCCGCCAACACCGGCACCGGCACCGTGATCGCGGAGGTCTACGATGCCACGCCCGCGGGCAGCTTCACCGGCCTCACGCCGCGGCTCCTGAACGTTTCCGTGCTCAAGAACATTGGCTCAACCCTGACGGCAGGCTTCGTGATTGCCGGTCCCACCTCGAAGACCGTGCTGATTCGCGCCATCGGCCCGACCCTCAACACCGCGTTCGGCATCACCGGCGTCGTGGCCAATCCGCAGATGATCCTCTTCGGCGCCGGCCAGGCCCGGCTGGGCGAAAACGACAACTGGGGCGGCACCGCGGCACTTAACGCGGCCTTCACCGCAGTGGGCGCCTTTGCCCTTCCCGCGGCGTCGCAGGACGCGGCCTTGCTCGTCACGCTGAATCCCGGCGACTACAGCGTCGTCGTGACCGGCGTCGGCGGCACCTCCGGCATCGGCCTGGTCGAAGTCTACGACGTGCCGTAGGCGAAAAAGTCGCGCGTTCGTAGCGCAGGCGTCCCGCCTGCTTCGTGGCTGCGGCATCCTGCCGCAGATTCGGATCTGCGGCAGGATGCCGCAGCCACTCCGAGGCAGGCGGGACGCCTGCACTACTTTTTTGGCAATGGGCTACCCGCCGCACCGGGCGGCTCATCGATCAGCAGCCGCGACTGCACCTCGAGCGAGCCCTGGTAGAAGGGTGGAAACAAAATCAGCAGCGCCCGCTGCTTCGCGGTGAGTTGCACGGTGTCGGCGTAGGCTTGGTAGCTGCGATTCTTGAAGGTCGTACGCAGTGCGATTTTTGCCGAGCGTCCGACGGCCAGCGTCGGATTGAGCCCCGGGGTCAGGGTCACGGCCTGGTTGCCGACCGTTCCCGTGAGCGACAGCCCGCTGAGGTTGATCACCGCCAGGCCGCCGGGACCGTGGCGGAGCGCACTGTCGTCGAGCACGGCCACCTGGTAGCGCAGTGCCCCGGTCTTTGGCGTGCCCGCCACGGGTGAAAACAAAAGCAACGCATCGCGCATCTCCAGCGGGAGCGTGGCCTCCGCCACAATGGCGCCGGAGACCGCGTCGACAAACCGGAGCGGCATCACCCCGCGATACTCGTAGCGGGGCGAACGCGCTGTCGGATAAAATTTCAGCGCCTGCGCCGGCGCATTCGCCTGCGGGACAAAAGCGAGGTCAGTGACGGGCTTCGCCGAGAAAACGGTGAAGCGGACGGATTGAATCGCGGGGGCCTGGGCGTGGAGCAACGGCCCCGCCAGTGCACCGCAGAGCAACACGAAGACGAAGGAGAGGGCCGGTAGCGGGACGCGTGAGCGTTTCGCGAAACGCTCACGCGTTCCGCTACGGGCCGAACCCAACCCAGCCCTCAAATATCCGAGCGCGTGAGCCATCGGAACGAAACCACCTTGAACCGGCGGCCGTTGGCGGAGTTCAGGGGATTGAGGTCGGCGGGCGCGGTCTCCTCTTTCTGTGACTTGTCGAAGTATTCCGGCACCCGCTGCACCGTCGCCTCGCACCACGCGCGGCCCTCGACCGCGTTCGTAGCGGGGTTCACCACCTCGCCATAGGTACGAACGAGAAATGTGTCCGAACGCGGGAATAGCACCGGCGCCAGCGCGGTCATGATGTCGGCCTGCGTGAGGAATTGGCTGCTAAACTCGGTCGTGGAGTTCAACCCCGCATCAGCAATTGCCTGTTCCACAGAACTGAGGTCGGAGCCGGTCTGGGGCTTCAAGAACTCCTCAATTGAACGGAAGGGACCATTCGCCCCCTGTCGTTCGGCCACGCGGGATGCGACCGCATCCGCGAGCGACTTTACTTCGGTCCCCGACAGCAGGCGAATTCCGCGACGATAAAGTGGCGTCCCAATTACCGGACCGGAACCGGTAGGGTTGGACTGCTCGTACGCTGGATCGGTCTTGTACACTTCCTGCGCAGATTGGGGGAAACGGGCAAACGCCACGCCCGTAAAAACAGGATCGGTGGTGGCGGTGTCGGCGGCAGTGCCTCTGGCAGGGTCGGCGTCCAGAAACGTAAAGTCTGTTGAGGACGAGAATCGGAGCGAACGCAAAAACGCGCGCCACGCGGCTGCATTGGTGGAATTCAGGTTGAATGCTCCACTTTGGAGCAGAAATTTTGAAGACCGCGCGTCGGGTGCGGCACGAAGTTCGGCCAGCGCTAATGGTTCGCCCGTGGCCGCATTTCGGGAAATCACTTTTGCCAGGGAATTAGGCAGCAACAAAGTCCCGTTCGCAATCGTCGGGTCGATGACGTCGACCAACCCAGACATATAAAACCGATCGAAGAGTTCCGCTGCCTTTATCCCCCCGATATTGGCGTCTGGCGTCCAGGAATTACCAATCGCGAATGGTCGAGCTCCGGTCAGGCGGAGATGCGTAAGTTGACCAACCGAAAGCAAGGGCGCGCGGGGCAGTTCAAATAGCGGCACGTCCTCGTTGTGGTTCTTGCCCGCAGCGTTCGTGTAGCGGTCCAGCAACAGGTCGGGGTAGCTTGCGCTAAACTCTGAGATTCCGCCGAATTGTTCGGCAAAGGGACCTTGGCCCGGAACGATGTACCCGCTCGCCGGAAACGGACTCTGCCGCGGATCGCGTCCGGGAGCTTGCAGCCATGTCGTGGTTTCCCCGATCGGAAGTTCTGCGACATCCGGCAATCGGAAGATAAAGGCGAAATCAAAGCTGCGCGCGTCGGTTTCGATCGGAGTCGTACCGTTAGTGATCGGTTCGAATTGCGCCGACTTGAACTCCGCCAACTTGGCGCCAGAGGTGGTCCGCAGTTCGAACGTCAGGGTGGTCGGACCAGCGATGAAACACTGTCGATACACCGGGGCGCTTCTGGAAGTCGGCGCGAGCGGAATGCCCGCTGGCCAGACAATTCCGGTCCCGAATCCTGGAGTGAAATTGCGGACATAAAAACTCATTGGGTTTCCCGGGTCACCCGAAACACCATTATTGGAGGGCGCCGACCAGTTATATACCCGGCCGGGCAGCCAAGAGGAGTGGTCGTCGTCCACCGCATTAGGCGTAAATGGCAGGCGAAATTTGAGTCCTGTTCCTCCCATCAGCAGAGCCGACAAGTCGAGAGTTAGAGAATTTAAGGCCGAATCCTGCACCGTCACGGTTGGGAGGCCGTCAGTGATGACCAATTCAAGGTCCTCTGGCACCAGCGCTGATGTATATGGATTCCACAGTCCCACCACGCACCGCGACGCCAGCTCCAGTCCCGTCCCGGCAGCATTATTGCGAAAGCTAAAGGTAAGCCCGAAAAAGCTCATAACCGGCGACACGCCGTGCTGAACGCCGTCCGACTCCGAGAAAGGGACCATTCGATAACGGCGCCGTATTGGATCTGGCGCATATTCTTGCAGCGGAACTGGGGTGACGGGAGCAGCCGGATCTTCCATGTACGCTGGATAATTGGCCCAATCGGCAAAAGCCGCTCCGAGCAATCCGGGCTGAATCGACAAATCCTGCCGTAGTCCACCGAGCTTTGTATTCGCCAGCACTGCGAAATTATTGGGCGACCACGCAAAGAAATTTTGCTGCAAGCCGCGCGGCCCCGTCAGCCCAATGGCGGTGTTCGATGGGGGTGGGCTCTTGAGGAACGCGAGCTGGTTCGTCGCGGCAATCTTGTCGTTCTGCACAAGGGGCGTGTTGTTGCTGTCTCGCGGTTCGAAAATCGGCGCACCGTTCGCATCCGCCGGGCCGCCGCCGAGCGCGATCTGCTGCCGGATGCGTTTCCCGAGATCGTTCTGGGCAGTGCCATTCCCGTAAGGG
>JBKJRG010000576.1:0-7046 GCA_046594805.1 Opitutaceae bacterium
CTGTTCAAACGCCTTTACCGTAGGTCAGCGCGCTTGCGCGCGCCAAACCGCGCTCGCAAGCGAGCTGGCCTACATTTACGCGGCCAAACGAAAGACCGTGTATCCGGCGGACCATCCGATGACCTAGGCGTTGCGATTTCCGTCATAAGCCTTCAGGCCATCGGAACCCCCATGACCCCGGTCACCCGCCGCGACTTCCTCAAAACCTCCGCGACCGCCGGCGCCGCCGTCTCGCTTGGCGAGCTGGTGCTCGGCTCGGCGCTCGGCGCAACTTCGCCAAGCGTTGCCTCATCACGCTCACCCCTCCCGCCCGCCCCCTCGTGGGTCGACCAGCCCATGCGCTGGGCCCAGCTCACGCTGGTCGAGGACGATCCCGGCAAATTTGATCTGCCCTTCTGGCTGGATTATTTTGCGCGGACCAAGTCCGACGCCGTTTGCCTGAGCGGCGGCGGGTGCGTCGCGTATTATCCCACCCGGATTCCATTCCATCATCGCAGCAACTGGCTCGGCGATCGTGACGTGCTCGGGGAGCTTGTCGCGGGGTGTCGCAAGCTCGGGATGGTCGTGGTAGTCCGCACGGATCCGCACGCGACCTATGACGACGCCGAGGCCGCGCATCCGGAATGGATTCATGTGACGGCGGAAGGCCAGCGCCGCCGGCACTGGGCGTCGCCCGAGATGTGGGTTACCTGCGGGCTGGGCCCGTACAATTTCGAATTCATGACGGAGGTGAAGCGCGAGCTGACCACCGCCTATCAACCGGACGGAATCTTCATCAACCGCTGGGATGGCTCCGGGATGTGCTACTGCGAGCACTGCCGGACAAACTTCCGCGCCGCCTCCGGCCTCGAGCTGCCGCGGACGAACAACCCGCAGGATCCGGCGCTTCGCGCCCATCTCCTGTGGAAACAAGAGCGGCTATTTGCACTCTGGCGCCACTGGGACGATGCCGTTCGCGCGATCCGGCCGGATGCCTGCGTGATTCCGAACGCGGGCGGCGGTGCGGCCAGTTCGCTCGACATGAAGCGAATTGGCGAACTGGCGCCGACGTTGATGGCGGACCATCAGGCGCGGCGCGGGGTCATGCCGCCATGGGGCAACGGCAAGCGCGGGAAGGAATTTCGGGCGACGATGGGTCGCAAGCCGATCGTCGGCATCTTCAGCGTCGGCCTCGAGGAGCCCTATCGCTGGAAGGACTCGGTGCAGCATCCCGCCGAGATTCGCCTCTGGGCCATCGACGGGATCGCGAACGGGCTGCGGCCGTGGTTCACGAAGTTCGCCGGCAGCGTCAACGACCCGCGCTGGCTCGAACCAGTGGCGAAGCTTTATCAATGGTGTCACGGGGCCGAGCGCTACCTGCGCAACGAGCGGCCGCTCGCGCGCGTCGCCGTCGTGTACTCGCAGCAATCAATGTGGTTTCATCCCGCGGGCCGCGCGCACATCGACGATGCGGGCGATGGCTGGTATCACGCGCTGATCGAGGCGCGGGTCCCTTTCGAGATGGTCCATGATCGCCTGCTCGACGCGGAGCACCTTGCGCCGTTCCGCACGCTCATTCTGCCCAGCATCGTCGCGTTGTCGGATGCGCAGTGCGCGCAGCTCCGGCAGTTTGTCGAGCGCGGCGGCGGGCTGGTCGCCACCCACGAGACGTCACTGTACGATGAATGGGGCGTGCAGCGGAAAAACTTCGGGCTCGCGGATCTTTTTGGCGCGGATTTCGCGGGCCGCACCGAGGGACCGATGCGGAACGCGTACCTTCAGCTGGAGCATGCGACCGCCGGCGGTCACCCGCTCCTGCGTGGCCTGGAGGACGCGCCGCGGATCATTCATGGCGTCTCGCGCGTCGACGTCACCCCGCGCGACAAAGTCGCCCGTCCGCTGCTCACGTTGATTCCATCTTATCCCGATCTACCGATGGAGAAAGTCTTCGAGCGCCAGCCGCGCCCGAATATCCCGCAGGTGTTCCTGCGCGAGTCAGGCCGGGGTCGCGTGGTTTATTTTCCCTGGGACATTGACCGGACGTTTTGGGAAATCCTCGACGTGGATCACGGCAAGCTGCTGCACAATGCGGTGACGTGGGCCACGAACGAGGTCCAGCCCGTCACCGTGGCGGGCCCGGGCGTGATCGACGTGACGCTGTGGGAGCAGAAGAATTCGCTGACGGTGCATCTGGTGAATCTCACCAATCCGATGATGATGAAGGGCCCGATCCGGGAAATCATCCCGGTCGGCCCGCAAAGCGTTTCGATTCTGATGGGGGATCGACGGGCGAAAGCGGTGCGGCTGCTGGTCTCCGGCGCGACTCCGGCGTTTCGCGAATCCGGTGGCCGGCTGGAGGTGGCGGTGCCTTCGATTGGCGAGCACGAGGTCGTGGCGGTTGAGGTGTAAGCCGACGCCTCGCTGGGCCTCGGTTGTCACCGCCACGGTCCGGCTGGCATCGTGCTCGTAATCGTGCTCTTGCTCTTTCCCCAGATCGAGCACGAGCACGAGTAGCGGGCGTCTCGCCTGCCTCCTCGGGCCGATGCCGACGCGACGCCTGCGCACCTTTCGCTTTTGCCAGTTGCAGAATCCCCCCGACGGAACCTGTTTAGTGGGCACCAATCGGAGCGGCCCGAGCCTTCCGAACCCGCCCTCTCCCTCGTATCTCTTCGCCCCCCGCCATGAAAAAGACCGCAAGCCTTCGATTCGTCCTCCTGCTTCCCGCCCTCCTCGCGCTGGCGGGGCAAAACCCGTCGCTGCATGCCGCGGAAACGAGGACTGCACCGCGGGCGGAGCGCAAAAAATCCGCCGAAGGCAAGGCGGCCGACCAGAAGTCCGCGGACAAGAAGACCGCCGACGCAGCGCCCTCGAACCAGCCGCCGCTCAAGATCAACGTAGACAGCCAGCCGATCAACCGCGAGGCGGCGGATCGCGTGAGCTATGCGCACATCGTGAAAAAGACCGCCGGCAATGTTGTCTACGTGCACTCGAGCAAGACCGTCCGCGGGGTCGACCTCACTCCGTTTCTCAACGACCCGATGCTGCGCCGCTTCTTCGAAGGTCCGGGCGGCCAGGGCCAGGGCCAGAGCAAGGGCGGCAGCGGCGGCGGCTCGCGCAAGGGCGGCAGCCGGATGCCCGACCAGACGCAGCAGGGTCTCGGTTCCGGCGTCGTCATCACGCCCGACGGCTACATCATCACGAACAACCACGTGATCGAGGGCGCCGACGACGTGAAGGTCTCCATCGGCGAATCCAACAAGCGCTACGACGCGAAGGTGGTGGGCCGCGACGCGCTGGCGGATGTCGCCGTGCTGAAAATTGAAACCGCCACGCCTCTTTCTCCCGCCCTGTTTGGCGACAGCGAGCAGTTGCAGGTCGGCGATGTGGTGCTGGCGATCGGCAATCCTTTCGGCGTCGGGCAGTCGGTCAGCCGCGGCATCGTCAGCGCGCTCGGCCGCGGCGTCGGCATCGGCGTCCTCGAGGATTTCATCCAGACGGATGCTGCGATCAACCCCGGGAATTCCGGTGGCGCGCTAATCGACACCCAGGGGCGGCTCGTCGGCATCAACAGCGCGATCCTCAGCCGCAGTGGCGGTTTCAACGGCGTGGGCTTCGCCATCCCGATCAATCTGGTGCGCTCGATCGCCGAGCAGATCGTCAACACCGGCAAGGTCAGCCGCGGCATGCTGGGCGTGGTCCCGCAGGACTTGGACGAGGATCTCATGGCGGTCTTGGGCGCCGACAAGGGTGCCTTGATCAACGACGTCAACCCCGGCACCCCGGCGGAAAAAGCCGGGCTGAAGGCCGGCGATGTCATCACCAAGGTGAACCGCACTGAAATCCGCGACTCCCGCCAGCTCCTCCTCACCGTGGGTCAGCTTCCGCCCGACACGCAGGTGACGGTGGAGTATCTCCGCGACGGCAAGCCGCAAAACGTCAAGGTCACGCTCGCGCCCCGGACGGACCGGGCGCTGGCGAGCGACGAACGCGCTCCGGTCAAGGACGTCGGGGTGCTCAATGGCGTGACTGTCGGCGAGATCACGCCGGTGCTCCGTGAGCAGTTCAGCATTCCCTCGAACATCCGCGGCGCCATCATCACCGAGATCGAGCCTGACAGCCCTTCGGCCCGGCAGGGGCTGCGCGAAGGCGATGTGATCGTGAAGTTGGATAAGTGGCCGGTTAAAGATGCCGGGGAAGCCGTGCGCCTGAGCGAGGAAATCAAGGGACCCAAGGTGCTGGTGCTGGTCTGGCGGAACGGCGGGAGCCAGCATCTGGTGATCGACGAGGAAAAGAAGTAGAGTTGGCAGGGCCGCCGCTTCCCCGGCGTGCCGACCCGTCGACGCAAGCTCAGGGCAGGCAAGCGCCAGCGCTATCATGCGCTCCCGCGCTCCCGGGTACCTACTCCAACCCGCCGGTGATCTCGCGCAGCTTCGCGAAAAACGCCTTCTTCCGCGGTGACTTGATTCCCCAATCCACCGGCACGCTCTGGTAGCCGTCTGCCGGCCCTTCGTCCTTCATCCGGTAATCGAAATAACCCCACGAGGCGCCGGCGCGCACGGCCGCCACGAAGTTGTTCGCCGGCTTTTCGAAATCGAAGTGATCGTCCTCGTTGAAGACGATCGGCATGGGACGCGCGGCGGACAGCGCGCGCGTCTGCGTCACCATCTCGGTGATCCGCGCGGGATCTTTCACGCCGTTGCCGTGCAGCAGCAAGAAATCCGAAACGCGCACGACACTGTTGTCCGGCACCCGGTTGCCGCCGTAGCTCGTGCTGGCGAGCAACCGCCGGCCGTCCCGCGTCCGGGCCTTCACCCGGGAAATCAATTCGTGCACGCGGTCGGGCTGGAGGATGGCGTGGTCGTAGCGCACATTGCATTCGTTGTTAACCTCGATGAGCACATGACGCCAGCCACCGGCCAGCACCCACTCCACTGCGGTGTCGACCGCGCGAATCACGGCTGCCTCGTCCTTCAGCCGCTCGTCCTGGCCAAAATAGAACAGCCCGAGGATCACGACCATCCCGAACTCATCCGCGCGGTCGAGAATCCGCTTGGTGCGCACGGTGTACTCGGGTCGCAGCGTGCCCTCGGGCGTGAAGGCCGAGTTGTGCCAGGGTTGCAACCGGGAGTATCCCTCGGGGCTGCCGCCCTGGAAGTTGAGCGTGAAGGCGAGCAGCCCGTGGCGCCGCCACTCCGGCATGGCGGCGATGAACTCCCGCGTGTTGCGCTCCGCATCCCAGGGCGCCCTGTCAGGGAACGTCCAGCGTGCACGCGTCTCCGGGTTGAGATCGTCGAACATGCCCTGGACCATCCGCGAGTTCATCAGCCTCCCCTCGATCGAAACGCCGGACCAGCTGCGCCCGGCGTAAGTGGGCTGGCCGTTGATCAGGAATTTTTCGCCCACTATGGAGACTTCGGTGCGGCCGGGGGCGGCCGCAAAGACGGGAGAGGCCAACAGCATCAGGCCGGAGAGAATGAGGGAGGGAGTGCGCATGGGGAGTGAAGCTGCGAGCAGTCGATGGTAGGGGCGTCGCTTGACGACGCCCGTGTGTGAGAGCACTGCAGGTGTTCGCGGGCGTCGTCGAGCGACGCCCCTACAACATCCAGCCGGTCGACTTTCATCTCAGAAAGGGGGCGGAGGCTTAGGCTGCACCGCCCGGTTCAATACCGCTGGCCAATTTTCTTGTAGATGAAGCTCATCAGCCACGCCGGGCCGATCAGGAGGAAGACGACATCCTTCAGGAAAGACGGCTTCCGTCCCTCGATCTTGTGGCCGATGAACTGGCCGATCCAGGCCGCGACGAACAGGGTCACGCAAATCCAGCGCAGCGGCCAGGGCGCAAAAAGTTCCAGCAGCACGATGCTGGTGTAACACACCGACATGAAGAAAAACATCCCGGCGCTCAGGGCGGGGGAAAGCCACAGGTAGAACACGGCCGCCACGACGATCCCGACCAGCGCCCAGTTGAACCAAGGGGCTGACTCGGCCCAGGTTTCCGGCACCGGCAGGGCATAGATCAGCCCGAACACGCAAAAAAAGATCACCGGCACGCACACCCAGTGAATCAGCTCGTTGGTGTGGTCCTGGTGGCTTTCGCCATACTCGGCGAACCATTGGTCGGCGGTTTTTTTCGGCATGAGTCGCGTCCGGCGCTCCGGCATCACACCCGCAGGAAAATCTGCCGGCGGTAGAGAAAACGCGCGAGCCAGAGCACGAAGCCCAGCCCGACGAGCGCAATCACGAAGTCGCCGCAGCCGGCGGCCACGTGCGTGTCGAGATAGGTCTTCACGCTGCCACCCGCGAGACGCTGGGCGAGCGTGCGGGGCCGCACGATGTTGGCGGCGATATAAAGCGTGATGGCGTTCATGCCGATCCAGAGGAAGGGCTGGCACCAGCCTCGCCAGCGGCGCATGTCGATCAGGTAGAAGAACGATCCCAGCAGCAGCAGGCTGTAGCCGCCCGCGACCAGCACGAACGAGGAGGTCCAGATTTTTTTCACCACCGGGAAACGCGCGTGCCAGAGCCAGCCCAGCACCACCGCCATCGCGCCCGCGAGCATCAGCCGCGTGAGTTTCTGGCGATCGGTCAGATCGGCGCGTCGCAGCAAAAGGCCCGCGAAAACGCCGAGCAGGCAGGTCGCGATCGCCGGCAGCGTGCTGAGAATCCCCTCCGGATCGTAATACAGGTCGTACTTTCGGCCCGGCAGATGTTCGAAGTCGAGATGGTTGGTGAGGTTCAGCCCGGGTTCGTAATGGCCGGTGACGCGGGTGGTCGTGGCGTGGTAGGCCTGCTCGACTTGCGCGAGGGTTGGCTTTTCCACGCCCAGCCGCGCGGCGAGGACGGGCGGATCCAGTGGCAGGTCGCGAATCGGCACGAGCGCCAGCAGTGCCCAGTAGCCGGCCAGCAGCGCCACGGTGATGGCGGCAAGCGCGCGCGGCCGGAAAAAACAGAAGAGCAATCCGGCGCCGCCGTACGCGAGGGCGAGCCGTTGCAGCACGCCCATCAGCCGGACCTCTGGCCACGGATTGGTTCCCCCGCCGCTGTAGAATATGCCGAGGAGAAAAAGC
>JBKJRG010000420.1:0-3277 GCA_046594805.1 Opitutaceae bacterium
GGAGAGCGTGTTGCCGGCGGCGTAGCCAATGTCCTTGGAGGTGTTCACTTCAAACGGCGTGAGCACGATGGCCTCGCCCCTGGCTGCGTCGGCGTTTTTCTGCGCGAGTTCGTCGCGATCGAGAACGCCGTTCCTGTTCCTATCGTATTTTGCCAGCGTATCGGCATCGGTTGGCGCGGTGCTTTGAGCTGACAGCGGGGCGGCGTTCGCCAAGGCGAATGCCACCGAAATCGCCCTGATGGCGTTGGCTGGGGCTATAGTCATAGTGTGGCGATTCACGGGACTGGCTGGATTCGAGCCGCGCGTAACCAGCCGCGGGACGGCTCGGGGTTGAGCCAGAGGGGTCGCCCAGAGATGCGGTGCGGCCCCGCACGATCAAGACCAATCAGTCTGGGTATTCCGCAAAAAAAGCGCCGCACACCTTGTGGCCTCCTGCTTCCTCTGGGTCGGCGCTCTGTGGCCTCTGTGACCCCTGCCTTGGTTGGTTTGAGTATGAAACTTTCGGGCTAGACTAGTGCGGGATGCAGCCGGGCGAAACGCTGCACCCGCCTCCCGGGACCCGCGCGGTCAAAGGTGCTCCTCGTAGCTGATGTCGATCTTGGCGAGGAAGGCCTGCTTTTTGGCGGTCCCTTGGAAGCGGATGCTGTGCGTCAGGTCGTCGTAGACCCAGCCGTTTTGCGGATCGGGCGCCACTTCCTGGCCATCGACCCGCACCTTGATGCTCTTCTTGTAGAAGGTCGCCCCGCTGTCCACCGGGTCGAGCGCGACCGCCACGGTGTCGGCAATGCGGTCGCCCAGCGCGGCGAGCGGGCCGGAAAAATCAGACTCGATGTTCAGCACGGTGCCGCCGGTGAGCTCGGCCGCGCGGCGGTGCGACACGTTGCCCGGCGCCACGACCGCATGCATCTCGATTTTCCCGCGCTTGTTGCCCTTCGCGATGATGAAGGGACGCAGCACCCAGTAATTGATATAGCCGTCGAGCGTCTGGCGTTTTTGGGGAGTGCGCCCGTTGTACTGGCTCAGCAGGTCGGGGAGCTTGCCGTTTTCGATCCATTCGGCCTGGGGCGAGCCGCTCCTTTGCTCCTTCCATGAAGCCAGGCGCGTCTCCTCCTCATCCATAAAGAAGACGACGATCGTCGTGGCCTCGGGCCGGAGGAACGCGTGCTGCTTGTTATAGGAGCTCGCCACGAAATTATACACGGAGGTGAAAGCCGTCCGGTTGCTGTCGCCATTCGTGCCGACCTTGACGAGCTCCGCAAAGATGCCGTCGGGTGTCTGGGGCGTGACCCAAGGCTGGGCCATCCCCGGCAGCGTGACGAGCGTGCCGTTGCTCGCGACGCGCTTGGTTGCCGTCTTGGGCCGGCCGCCACTGTCGAGCACCGGGTTGCCGGCGCGGTCGAGCTGGACGGAGCGAACCTCCTTGAACTGGCGCTGATCGTCGGCCCGGCGGTCGGAATCCACGTTCACGAAATCGGTCGTGAGCACGCCGATCCGGTAATCGAGATCGCGCGTGTGAAAGAGCTGCCGAAACCGGCTCAGGTTCGCCGCGATGCGGCTCTGGTGCGCGGCCATCGACGGTGAATTGTTGATGACGAACACGAGGTCGACTTCGCGGCTGCGGGAGCGATCAACGCTCACCTGCCTGGCATTGCGGATCGGCTCGACGTTGACGGAGACGGTATTTTCCACGCCAAGGTGCGCGTTGTTTTCGTCGACGGTGTAGTATTTGAAGCGCTCCTCCCCGATGAAGCCCGGGTTGGGCGCGTAGGTGAGCTGGCCGGTGGCGCGATCGAGCCGGGCGGTGCCGTTCTCCGGTTTAGCCTTGTCGTCCAGCAGGTATGAGACCTTCGGACTGGCGATGGTCAGGCGGTCGGAGGGAGCCATGAAATCCTCGTGGCTGGGCACCTTCTCCGCGACGGGCGTATTGGGGCGCGTGGTGAGCGTGACGCCACGGACGTTGAGGGAGCGTTCGCGTGCAGCCCCGACTTCGAACTTCTCCAGCATAACGGGCGGAGGCGCCTTCACCGTGATCTTCACCGTATTCTTGTACACGAGTCCGGACGTCTCATTGCGCACCGTGTAGGCGAACGAGTCTTCACCGGCGTAGCCGTTCTGCGGCCGATACGCAAAATAGCCGAGACGCGCCGTCTTGTTCCGGAAAAAATCCGCATCATCACCCCCCGAGAGTCCGACTCGGCCAAACCCCGGCTCGGCTGTGATGGTGTAAATCAGGTCGGAGCGCGTTTCCGGGGTGACCAACTCCGGCGCGACGACGAGCTGCCCGTGCGTGCCCGTGCCCTCGGCCTCGATTTCCATCGGTGCCGACGAGACGATCGCATCCCGGTCGCTGGACGCGGCGGGGTTCGGGGCAGGGGTGTCGGCGGCGAAGGCCGGCACCAGGGCCAGCATTGACGCCAGGCACAGGGCACCCATCCACGCGCGGGCGGTGATTTCGAGACTCATCATGGTGAAGGCTATACGGCGCATAACGACTCCTTCCGTCACGCCCGGCGCGGCTAGGTTCCCCCTGGTTCGAACTGCTTGGCGTTTTGTCAAATAGGGCGCTGGCGCAATTTGCGTTATCCGCGATCAAAATGCCTTTGTTCCGATGGATGCAGGGGAGCTAAAGGAGGACAAAGGGATTGCCCTCTCAAACTCACACCTTGAGCGAGCCGCGGAATCCCCTGGTGCCATAGTAGGACTGCGCGCCGTTGTGGTACACGAAGACTCGACCGAAGCGGCGATCGCCGAAGAGGGCGCCGCCGAATTTCCTTTGGGACTCATTTCGGTGGGTTGGATAGACGCGACGGTGATGGCTCTGTATCACAATGTAGGGGCGTCGCTGGTCGACGCCCGCGCTCGCGAGCGCTGGGTGACATACGCGGGCCTCGTCAAGCGACGCCCCTACAAGGGTTTTATTTGGTGCAGCCGTCAGTCACGCGCAGG
This sequence comes from Opitutaceae bacterium, assembly GCA_046594805.1. GTDB lineage: Bacteria > Verrucomicrobiota > Verrucomicrobiia > Opitutales > Opitutaceae > ER46. The sequence goes on from JBKJRG010000420.1 coordinate 2,947, forward strand.
CGGGCTGCCCACCGCCGTAAATCGGCTCGCGTTCCAGGTTCACGGTGAAAATCCGCCAGCTGTCACGCGCCAAGGCCCGAAACGGCGGCGGATTTTCACCGTGAACCTGGAACGCGAGCCGATTTACGGCGGAGGACAGCCCGCCTGCGCGTGACTGACGGCTGCACCGAATAGCCGACGATTCAGTTGCCCGCGAATGGTCCCTGAGCTGTCAAGATTCAAGTCATGACCCCTTTCAACCCTCTTTCAACCCTCCCAACCCTCACAGGAGCGCCGCTTCGTGCGCGAGACTTCGCGCACAGGGCCGCCGCCGGCGGGGTCGCACTCTGAC
>JBKJRG010000503.1:0-2616 GCA_046594805.1 Opitutaceae bacterium
TGGCGATATTGATTGTCGATGCGAATCTCACCGGCGCCGACCGCCCCGCGGGTCGAGGTAGGCGTGAAGTCGCCCGGCAACACGCGAATGGGCGAGAAGGTCAAAAACCGATAGGCAAACGGCTTGTCCGAATACGCATACTGAAACATGAACGAGAGCCGATCGTTGCGCGCGAGCTTGTAATCGACGGTGATGCCGGCGGATGAGCGATGGCTCACCTTTCCGCCACTGCGCAACTGAAATTCGGACAGGTAGGGCCGGTCCGGCGTGGTGTCGGGGAAAGCGCCCTGCACCCCGGCCGCGCTGGGCGTGCTCGTGCCGGCGGTGTTTCCCCGCCAGGTGTTTTGCACGTTATCCAGCGGCGTATAGAGCGTGCTGGTGCCGCCGGAAATGGTGAATCCGAAACGGTCATTCACCGGCACAATGTAGGAAAAGTCCAACCCCGGACGGGCCTTCCGCATCCGGTCCTTCATCGGGCCCGGCGTGGCGTGGAAATCCCGGGCGTTGTCGCGCATCAAAAAATAAATGCTGCCGTTGAAAACCGGCCGCTGGCGATCGAATGCGCTGCGCGGCACCATGTTGATCGAGCCGGCGAGCGCCATGCCGGGCGATTCGGGGGTCGGCGAATGCAGCACTTCAATGCGCGAGATATTGTTGAGCGACACCTGATCGACCTCGACGCGTCTGGAAGTGCTGGAGCCGGCGGCGCTGGCGAGATCGAAGCCACCCAGCGTAATCGGCACATTATTTGGCGGCGCGCCGTTCAACATGAAGGTCCGGGCCTCGCCGCCGACCGAGTTGATCGCCATTCCGGGGAGGAACTTGAGGAACTCGCCGACGTTGCCGTCACTAACCGCGCCAAATTCATCCGCGGCGACCACGTTCTTGATGTTCGCCGCGAAGCGCTGCTCGTTGATCGCGATGGCGGCGCCGTCCATTTCCCTCGAACTCGCGACGACGAAATCGGACATCTTTACCACGCCCCCTCCCCGATCCGGGTCCGCCCGTCGGTCCATCGCCGCGAGATTGAAATCCCGCTGGACCGTCGCACCCGGACCGACCGCCACTACGTCCGTCTGCACGTCTAGCCCCGTGAAAAAAACCTTCACCTTAGCCGGGCCGGCCGGGACATTCGTCAGCCGATACTGTCCGCTGGAATCGGTGAACGCTTCGAGCCCGGTGCCGTCGACGGTGACGCGGGCATTCTCCAGGTATTCGCCGTTGCGCGTATTGAGCACGCGGCCTTCGATTGTCCCGGAGGAAAGCGTTTGCGCGAAAGCGGCCGTGACCAGGACGAAAGCGGCGCTGACGAACAATGCGCAGCCGGAAACCCATGAAATCGACGGGATAGTTTTCATGACTCGCCCAGACGACGCGCCGATGACCGAGCCGTCAAGTTCTGAACCCGGTTGCGTCCGGATAACGGACACCTCTCGACGCCAATTTTGGATTCCGTCCATGGTGACTTCGGTCATTTCGCCCACCCGAGCGATTGGTCGGGTCACGTTTCCATCGCAACGTCGCGAGGCATAGATCGACGCTTGCGATCGACGACGCACGCCCATGCTCCTTCTGGCATTACGCGGCGTATCCGGGTGAGAACCGGCTCCGAGCCAGTCCGCACGCTGACGGCAAAACGCCTCGATGACGGTTTATCTCGATTCCCGGCGTGCCGGGTCAGGACTGGGTTGGCACCGGATGCAGTATTGAGGTCACAAAGCAGAGCCATGCCTTGCCCCCATTGAGCGCAGGGCCAATACGCGACGCGGTTTTGGCCAAATTGGCAGAACTGCCCGTCGATTTGGACGGGTCGCTAGTCTAGCAGACCCGACAGCCAGTGCATTATGTTGAAAGCAAATCGCCGGGCATCAATCCCAGGAATGTGCCAGGCAGGTCGTGCAATTTTAAAATCAGACTCCTGATCACCAGCCTCCTGATAGAAACCTGCGGGAAACATAACCGAACCTGCCAGTGACACCATGATGCCCAGCTTGCGTGCGGCGACGAGATGCATGAGATTACATCCTACTGCTAGGAAACGGGATCGTCAGGGGTCGGGCCGGGAGGAGTTTGGCAGCTGTGCGATCCATGCGCGGATCAGCTCGATGCCCTCGGTATCAGTTTGCTCGCTACCGACGAGGGGCATGCGGCCGCCTTCCTTCAACGTGAGGCGGTGGAAGAGTTCGGAGCGCTCGGGGGCGCCGGGGGTGATGACGCGGGCGCCGGGGCCGAGGAGCGGGACGAGGGGCGTGCCGTTGATGAGGCCGGTCTTCGCGAGGGGGACGGACTCGACCATCTGAAACGCCGCGCGGCCTCCGACGCCATCGGGGCGGTGGCAATGGGCGCAGTTAATGTCGAGGTAGGAGCGCACGCGGGCCTCGAGCGGTTGCGCGACATCGGCGGGCGAGACACGCTTCGGCCAGCCGTCGGGTCGACTGGCTGGGGTGGGCTTGAGCAGGCCGGCGTCGGCGAGCGCGGCGATTTGGTTTTCGACGCGGCGGCCGAGCGGGCTGAAGTCGGCGTCGCGGTTGAGCTGCGCGGTCGAGAGCCCGATCGTGAAATGGGTGTTGGGCGTGTGGCAGATGGTGCATTCGCCGCGCGCGGCGTAGCGCCAGG
>JBKJRG010000510.1:0-7915 GCA_046594805.1 Opitutaceae bacterium
GAACACGGAGGCAGTCGACGAGCTCACTCGCCGGCTCTTCGGCATTCCGGCCTGGGCCACCGGCCCGCTGCCCCCGCGCTACAATATCGCGCCCAGCCAGGAAATGCCCGTGCTCGCGCGGGACGCGCAGGGGCAACCCGTGGTGGCGCCCATGCGCTGGGGCCTGATCCCGTATTGGGAAAAAAATGACGGCCCGAAGGTTCGGCCGATCAATGCGCAGGCCGAGACGGTGGCGACCAAGCCGATGTTCCGGCAAGCGGTGCAGCGCCGGCGCTGCCTGGTGGTGGCGGACGGGTTTTACGAGTGGCGGCGGCTCGACGAGAAAACCAAGCAGCCCTTCGACCTTCACCTGCAAGGGGGTCGGCCCTTTTATTTTGCCGGCATTTACGAACCGGCGAGCGGGCAACGCCCGGCGACCTACGCCATTCTCACCACGCGGGCAAACGAACTGATGGCGACGATTCATTCGCGCATGCCCGCCATCCTGGAGGGCGAATCCGCCCGGACCTGGATCGCGCCCGGAGAGCTGACGGCGGAATCGCTCGCCACCCTGACGGCGCCGCACGCGGCCTCGGACATGGCAGCGGTGCCGGTTTCGAGCCTGGTGAATCGTCCGGATCACGACGGCCCCGAGTGCCTGATCCCTGTGGCCCGGCTTGAACCGGCGCTGCAGCCGCCCACCGTTTCCGACGGTCAGCAGGAGCTTTTCTAGGAGCCCGTCCTTGAACCCACAAGGTAGGCATCGAGCTTGCTCGCGCCCGGAGCGATCGGGGAACCCGAACAAGCTCTCTCGCCACGATGGGGACGGCAATTCGGGTGTTCAGCCGCCGGGATTTGGGTCTTCACCCCATGCCGTAACCGGGCGTTCCGTGGTTAATTAGAGATGTTCCCAGACCCCTCCCGCTCATCAAAAATCAACGCCACTCCGACAGGCTCACCTACCCCGTGCGCATTGTAGACGACGAATTCCAACGCAACCCGGCCGCGCGGCCGGTTTTCATGGTCGACGACGAAGAAGTCGACCGTCTCCTGTTCCAGCGGCTGATGTCCGAAGCGGGCATGCAACACCCCTGCCGGCAGTTTTCATCGGGCGAGCAGCTGATTGACGCCTTGATTGGCGTGTTGCGAGGCGCCCCCGCGCCCGTCGCCTGCTTCCTGGACGTGAAGATGGCGGGAATGACCGGGTTCGATGTCTTGCGGTGGATTCGGTGCCAGCATGCGCTGGATGAGATTTCCGTGATCATGCTTTCCTCGTCGGAGGATCAGCATGATTTGGGTGACGCCCTGTATTTTGGCGCCCAATGCTACGTCGCCAAGTTCCCCCCCGCGGCGCAGCTTCGGGAAATCCTGGGCGAAGCGGATGCCGCCGCCGCCGCGGCTCACGGCCGGCCTTTCAAGCTGCCCTGCAATCTCCTGCTCCCCTCGGCGCAGACGGTGGGTGCCCGCGGCTAGTTCGGCAGCAGCAGGAGTCAGCGACCGGCCGCTGTATTCTTCGGCAGCCATAAACAGAGAATTCCCCATACGTCCCAAACTTGTCCCAGAACAAAGCCGGGTCTTTAACCTAATCATGGTCGAGCTTCCTCCCCCCCTTATCATCGCGGTCGACGACGAACAGGATGATATCTTTTTTCTGCGCCGTACCATTGGCAAAACCGGTTTCGCGCACCAGTTCCAGCCGTATTCCAACGGCGAAGCCGCGATCGTCGCGCTGACCGCGATCGCGTCCGACGAGAACTCGGCGTCGTTTCCGCTGATGTGCTTTCTCGACATCAAGATGACCGCGATGACCGGGTTCGATCTGCTGCGCTGGATCCGCGGCCAGAAGAAGCTCGATGGGCTGCCAGTGCTGATGTATTCGTCTTCCGATCACCCGATGGATGTCGAGCTGGCGCGCGAGCTCGGCGCGCAGGGCTATCTGAAGAAATACCCGGCGGTGGCCGCGATGCGCACCGTCCTGGAGGAAGCGTCCGAGTTCGCCCTCGCCGCCCCGCCGAAGAAAACCTTTCTGCAGTGGAGCTACCGCTTCGTGGACGCGGCGGACGCGATCCCCGCCAAATAGGCCACGACACCTCAGCCCGCGCCGCCAGCCTGCGCGCGGGCGCGTTGCAACAAGGCGTTGAGCTCGGCGTGGCCGGGCGCACCGTGCAGCGCCCGTTCGAACTGACGGGCCGCCTCCGCGGGCCGGCCGGCCTGCAGCAACGCGAGCCCATAGGCTCGATGAGTGGCTGGACCCGGGGCGAACCGTACGGCCGCGCCGAAATGCAACAGCGCCTCCGGCACCTTCCCTTCGAGCAGCAGCGCCGCGCCGAGGTTTTGGTGTGCCTTCGCGTAGCCCGGTTTAAGTCGCAACGCTTCGCGCAAGGAAACAATCCCGTCCGCGAGGTTGCCATGGGTGGCCAGCGCAATCCCGAGGTTCAGGTGACCAATCGCTGAACCCGGACGCAATTGAAGCGCGCGTCGGTATCGCGCAACCGCCTCGTCGGTTCTGCCCTGGGCGTCGAGCAGCATCCCCAGATTGAGGTGCGCCATCCATGCCGCGGGGTTGCGTGCGAGGGTGGCACGGTAAAGCGTTTCCGCGTCGCGGTAGTCCCGGCTCTGCCGGAAGGACAGCAACGCGAGCGCCAGGAGCAGGCCACCGCCGGCGATGGCGCTGCTCCGTGGACCCAACCGGCCAGCCAACGCTGACAAACCCGCCACGGACGGCACGATCAAACCAATGCTGGCAAGATACAGAAAGTGATCCGCCACATAGGAAAACACGAAGGGGAAAATATTGAAAAACCCCAGCACCGGAAAAAGCGTACCGATGAAAATCAGGGCGCCCGCGAGCGGCCCGCGCCCGCGCGCCCGCCGGACCCACATCGCGCCGAGCACTACGAGCACGATCAAGGGGAAAATGAACTGCGCGGCGCTGCGCGCGTTCATTTCCCAGCGCGGATAGATGAAACTGAGCTCCACCGGCCAGAAGAACTTGGCGGCATAAAAACAAATCACGCGACCCGCGAGCAGACCGCGCTCCAGCAGGGAGAGCGCGTACTCCGGCCCGGCGGCCCCGACGAGATTTGCCTCCACCCAGGCGGTGAACAATCCGCTGGTCCCGCCCACCAGCAGGAAGGGCAGCAACGGAAGTACTTCACTGCGCCAGGAAATTCTGCCGCGTCGCCACCAAAAGACCACGAGCAGGGCCGCCGGCAGCGTGGCCGTCACCGTCTTCGTGCCCAGCGCGAGGAGGAACAGTCCCGCCGCGAGCGCATACCATCGCCGCTCCCTTCCGCGATCGAAGCGCAGGTACGCCAGCGCGGCGCCAAGGCAAAACGCTCCCGACAGCGTGTTCTTGAGCTCCGTGATCCATGCGACCGACTCCACCATTACCGGGTGTAGCGCAAAAATTCCCGCGGCCAGCCAGGCCGCTCCGGGCGGCAATGCCGGCGCTCCCGGGTCTACGGAAGTCGTCGCCGTGCCTGCGAGCCGGCGCAAGAGCGCCCACAGCAACAGCGCATTCAGGGCGTGGAGGCCGAGATTCACCGCGTGATATCCGGCGGGATTGTCGCCGAACCAGCGGTGCTGGACCCAGAATGCGCTGTGCAAAACCGGATAAAATTGCTGGGTCGCCCAAGGGTCCGACCAAATCCTACCCAAGCCCGAAACGGAGCGCAGCTCCGGCCGCGTTACATGCGCGTCATCGTCCCACAAAAAACCGCCCCGCCACACGGGCAGGTAGCTCAGGAAAACCGCGGCGACCAGCAAGCCGGCCAGAAGCGCATTCCGGTTCCAATCGCTATGCCCTGGCCCGACGCCCTCCCCCGCTGGTTTTGAGCGTGAAGCGGAAGACGGGCGCACCATGTGATCCAACCCGTGTAGCAAAGGCTCCGGTCGAACGAAAGCCCGGACATGAGCGGAAGACGGGTTCGAATCCGGCCGCGACCCGCGTCAATCCGCCGAAGGCGAATCAATGACCGCCCGCCCTTGGCGGAATTTTCACAGACTCATTTTCCTGCCACGAAAAAGATCACGCTTTCCGCTACGGCGGCCACCTCACCTCAGATGCAAGCTACTTCCGGCTGCGCGCCGCGGCCTTGCCCGACTTCGGGCGCCGTTTCTGGCCCGCCGCTTTTTTGGCCGGCTTTCGGGCAGCGCTCTTCGTCGCACCACCCCGCGCCGCAGCTTTCTTTTTAACTTGGCCACTGCGCGACCGCGTGGACGCTTTCTTGGCATCGCCTTCGGCCGCGCCGTTTTTGGCTCCTGCCGGGCCGCGACTCGGCTGGGCCGGCTCGTCGCTCGCGCCGGTTTCGGTCTCCGGCTTCGAAAGCCGCTGGCCGGGCGTCGCTGTCTGCGATCCACGGTGACTCATTGTCTGTTCCGATTCCGAAACCTCGCGCAGCGCCATGCCGCTAAACGCCGGATTCGACGCCACCGCGATGTCGCCCAGCGCGACGATGCCAACCAGCCGGTGATTGCGGTCGAGGACGGGCAGACGCCGGATTTGTTTCTGCTCCATCACGCGCACCGCTTCCTCGACGCTTTGGTCGGAAAAAATCGAGATGATGCCCGGCGACATTACTTCCCGCACCTGCGCAGTGTTCGGGTCGCGACCATCAGCCACACCCCGGACCACGATGTCGCGGTCCGTCACCATTCCCGCCAGCTGATCATTTTCGAGCACCGGAAGCGCACCGACATCGAGCTGGCGCATCAAGCCCCCGACTTCGACCAGCGTGTTATCCGGCGCGACACAGCGCGCGTTTGCCGTCATGATATCCTGGACTTTCATATTTCCTCCAACGTAACCGCGTTGAGCGCAACGCGCCATCGGGGTGCGCCTGATTTACCCTTGGGGATTCGCCGGGGAGCGGCCCGCTCTGGCCCGCGGATGCACCGCGCACGAACGATCGATGTCTGGCCGAGCCAAGCCCCGGCATGGGGAAACGGCGCAAAAAAAAGAGGGAAGGTCGTCGACCTGCCCTCGAGGCTAGGGAAGCGATGGACCGGCGGAACCGGTCCTGCCTCGCATTTAGCGGTTCTTGAGGACGCGCTTCAAATCCGCCGCCTGCTGCAGGTGCTTTTGCAGCTTGGGCAGGTGCTTGCGGGCATACGCGATCGTGTCGAGATCGTTGCCGCCATCCTTGGCGTGCTTCTCGAACATTTTCACACAGTCTTCGTGTTCCGACACCATCTTGTCCATGTACTCGCGGTCGAAATTCTTCGCATCGCGCTTCATCCACTTGTCGGCGGATTCCTTGGCCGGAAGATTGACGCCCTTCATCGCCGCAAGAGCGATGAGCTGCTCATGCGCCGACTCGTGGTCGGCAATGATCATCTGGGCAAACCGGCGCACCTCGGGATTCGAGGTACGCTGCGCGGCAACGCGGGAGATCTCGACCTCTTCGAGACCGCTCTGGGCGGCTTTCTCGATGAAATTGCGGTCGCCGGCCTTTAGCTTTACGTCCGTGCGCCCGTCCCGGTCCCGTACAATCGGGGCCGTTTCGGTGCGGGTCGTGGTGGTGGTCGTTTTGGTGGTCGTCGCGCCCTGGGCTGCGCCCGCGAGCAGGGCCGCGGCAACGCCAGCAGCAAATCGAAGGTGGGAATGGAGATGTGAGGTTGTGATTGTCATGCGGCATAACAGTAGTCCCCCGCTGCCCGTGGTTCCTTATTCCAACCCTTCATGGGGTCAGCACTTACCTGCCATGGACGGTCTTTCTCCTATGCCACAAACTGGGACCCGCCGGCTTTCGCCCGGGCTGGCGTTAGCTTATGGTGTGGGTGCCCCTTAAGCTTATCCCCTGATTATCGAAATTCCATGAAGACTATTATCGCCATTGTGCTCATCATCGCCGGTGTAGCCGTGTTCTCCCAAGGCCTGAATCGCAAAGACTCGGTCGCCGGCAATTTGTCGACAGCGAGCAACAATGTCGCCAACGCCATGGACGGCGGCGCGCGCCAGCCGAAACACGTGATCTACATGGTCGTGGGCGGCGTCCTGGTCGTCGCCGGCGTCGGCATGTTCCTCCGTCGGGGCCGCCCGGTGGTGACGCGCTAAGCCGGTAGCGCAGGCGTCCCGCCTGCTCCGCTCGTTTACAGTATTACAGTAGGCCAGCTCGCTGAGCTGGCTTTCCCGTTCCGCTGACCGTACGAGCCAGGTCGGCGACCTGGCCTACAACTGCGGTGCCGCCGCGTAATTTTTTCAGCCCGATACCATCGGAACTTTCCGGAGCGATGCGCGTTCGAGGCGTCCCGCCGAGGTGACACAAATTTCGCTTGTCGAAGCGCAATCTTCACGGGTGCGGTGTAAGGTTCGTTATGAGAGTAGCCAAGATCGTTGCCTTTATCATCGGTGGAATCGTCCTGCTCGTAGTTCTCGTGGGCGCCGTTGCCCTCGTGCCTGGCGTGCAGACCTGGGCCGTGCGCCGTGCGGTCGCGGCCCAGCCGGGCATGACCGTCGAGGTCGGCCGCGTGGCCGCCGGTTTCTCCTCCGCTGAGCTGCGGGATTTGCGCGTGGTCAAGGATGGCATGGTGATCACCGCCAAGGGGGTAACGGCCAATTATTCCGCTTGGGATTACCTCTTCCGGAAGCGGATCAACGCCGATCAGGTCAGCGTCGATGATCTGGTCGTCGATCTCCGCGCCGCCACTCCGCCGGTGAGCCCGGACGCATCCGGGAAAGATAAGCGCGGGACGACCGCCAGCCCGGAATCCGTTGCCGCCACCAAACCGCCGGCAAAAAATCCCAGCGCACCATTCCAAGGCGCGCTCGCGCAGGCCCGACTCCCGTTCGACGTCCGGATCGCCCGCATCAGCGCCAAAGGCCGCGCCCTGCTCCCGGGTGAAAAAACGGTGGTGTTCGATCTCCAGGGCACAGGCATCGAGACGAGCCAGCGCGGCAAACTGGAATGGAAGGCTGACTTCACCGATCCCGGGCAAGACGCCCCAGTCGCCGCGGCCCGCTTGCACGGCATCACTGCGGTGCAGATCGCGGCGGACCGCCGCATCAACTTGATCGAGGTTGAAGCAACGGTGTCGGCCCAGGGACCGAAGCTGCCTGCCGACCAGATCAAGCTCGAGGCCCGGGCGGAACAGACGGCCGCCAGTGCAAATGAAACCTATGCCGCGTCGATCGCTCTTGCCCGCGGGACTACCGTCGAGCCGCTCCTCAAGGCCACCGCGGAATTTCGCCAAGCCACGCGCGACTTCGCCGGCGCATGGGAGCTCGCCGTGCGCAGCGAACAACTGGCGGCGATGCTCACCGGCTTTGGCCTGCCGGAAGTGGCCACCAGCGGCAGCGGCAAATTTTCCTTTCAGCCCGACACGGGTGCCGTCGCCGCCAGCGGCGATCTGCAAGGCAGCCTTTCGCGTCTCGAGCAGCTCGCGCCCGAGCTGGCCAGCATTGGCGCCATGCAGTTTCGCGCCACTTTCGACGGCGGCATGGCGGAACGCATCGCCCGGCTGGAACGCCTGCAGCTCGACGTCACCGGGTCCGATGGCCGCAAGTTCGCCGAGATTTCAACTCTCCAGCGAATTGGTTTTTCGTTCGCGGACCAGCGTGTGAGCCTGGTCAATCCCAAGGCCGATCTCGCGCGCATCGCCATCCAAGCGCTGCCGCTCGCGTGGGCCCAGCCGTTTCTCAAGGGGTTCGTCATTGAAAGCGGAGATTTGTCGATGACCCTGGCCGTGGAGGCAGAAGCCGACGGGAGCCGCATCCGGGCCCGCGCACTCGAACCGTTGCTGGTGCGCGCCGCAACGGTGCGCAGCGGCGACAAGAAGCTCATCGATCAGCTCACGCTTTCCGCCAGCCCGAAAATCGATTACTCGGCCAAACGCGTCCTGGCGGAACTCGCCGAACTGAAAATATCAATGCCGGCCGGTGACGCGCTGACGGGTTCCGCGTCCGCGGACATCACGGACCTCGCCACCAAGCCCG
>JBKJRG010000570.1:0-4473 GCA_046594805.1 Opitutaceae bacterium
GAACGGGCGGCCCAATTCCCGGCGGAACCGATTGAACCGCGCCGCCCAAGTTCCTTGGAGCCATTTCATCCCATCGCTCAAGTTTGGCTCCGGTGTCTCCAAAGCCAGGTGAAAATGGTTTCGCATCACCACAAAAGCATGCAGCCGCCACCCGAATCGGCCGCAGGCCTCGAGCAGGCACCGCTGGAACGACTCCGCCGCTCCCTTGCCAGCGAACAAATCCCGCCGGTAGTTTCCGCGATTGATCACGTGATAACACGCGTCTCCAAACTCAATGCGCAACTTCCGGGCCATGCCCGTGAGTACAGATCACGGGTGATTTTTGTCAAGAGTCAAGTCATGACCCCTTTTTGCCTCCGCTTGACCCCTTTTTGCCTCCGCGATTCCGTACTCGCACTCCAATACATCCGGCCTTCGGCAATATCCACCAAGGCGCGGCCGAAGGCGCCACTGTCACCTATCACCGGCTCGCACCGTCTTCGCCGCAGGCATCGAACGCGCCGGCAATGCCCGTCGCGCGTAATTTTTCCACCAGGGCGCGCATCGGTTCCTCGAGCACCACCATAAAATGCCGCGTGTCATGGTGCGTGCGCTCGCACCAGGCGAGCAGCTCGAACACATCGCCGTCAGCGAACACCGTGCCGGGCAGCACGAGATCGTAGGTCAGCGCGTCCAGCGAGTGCTGGGCACAACCGATCCGGTGGACGGCGGCGATTTCCGCGGTGGGAAAGACACGACGCGTGACCTGGACGAGGCCGGCCGACCGCATGCGGTCGGCGTTGATGATCAGAATCCGGTGAACGGAGCGGTGGAGTAAATTTGGCCTTCAGTCGGAGCCGTTAGTGTCCCTTAGTGGTGGGCGCATGAGCTCCCTCGACGGCCGCATCCTTGTCACCGGCGGCGCCGGCTTCATCGGCAGCGCGCTGGTGTGGGCGTTGAACCAGCGGGGCCACTCGGACATTGTCGTCACCGATTTCCTCGGCACGGACGAGAAATGGAAAAACCTGGTGCCGCTGAAATTCGCCGACTACGTCGAGGCCGGGGACTTTCGCCGGCATCTGGCTCAAAATGCGGGGGTGTTCGGAAAATTCGGGACGGTCTTTCACCTGGGCGCCTGCTCCGCCACCACCGAGAAAAATGCCGGGTATCTCGCGGACAATAATTTCGGCTACACCAAGGAGCTGGCCGCATGGTCCCTGGGCCAGGGCGCACGCTTCATCTACGCCTCGTCCGCGGCGACGTACGGGGACGGCGCGCAGGGGATGGACGACCAGGACGAGAACTTGCATCGGCTGCGTCCGCTCAACATGTATGGGTATTCCAAGCACCTCTTCGACCTCCATGCCCAGCGGGTGGGCTGGCTCTCGCGAATCGTGGGCGTGAAGTATTTCAATGTTTTCGGGCCGAACGAGGATCACAAGGGCGACATGCGCTCGCTGGTGAACAAGGCCTACCAGCAAATCCTCGCCACCGGCCGGGTGCAGCTTTTCAAGAGCCACAAGCCCGAGTTCAAGGACGGCGAGCAGATGCGCGACTTCCTGTACGTGAAGGACGCCGTGGAGATGACCCTGCACTTTGCCGAGGAATCCCGTGGCCGCGCGGCGGGCGGCCTCCACAATCTCGGCAGCGGCGAGGCGAACACTTGGGTGAGCCTGACCCGCGCCATTTTCGCCGCGCTCGGCCGCGAACCCAAAATCGAGTTCATCGAGATGCCCGAGGTGCTGCGAGGCAAGTACCAGTATTACACCCGCGCCGACGTCGCGAAACTGCGCGCCACCGGGTACGCCAAGCCCATGACCGCGCTGCCGGACGCTGTGCGGGATTACTTGCAGGGCCACCTCGTGCCGAACAAAAAGCTGGGGGAGTAAAGCGTCCGCCCGATGGCGTACGGTTGAAAATGGAACCGCGGCCCCAAAGGATCAGCGGCGCAAAAAAGCCGCGATTTTGATCGCGGCTTGAATTCGTCGGCGAGCGACTATGGCAGCTTCTCCAGCTCGGCCGGATCCCACTGCTTCCGTGCGCCTTCCTTGCCGTGAATCTCCGCCACTTTCTCGGTGGTGATCGGCCCCGCCTGGTTGCCCCACTCCTGGCGAATGTAGGTTAGCACCGCGGCGATGCGATCGTCGCTCCAGTTTTTCATCGAGCCAGGCACCCCCTTGCCAAATGCGGGCATGACATTGTTGTACTTTTCACCGTTGACCGTGATCGGGCCCTGCAGGCCGTGCAGCGCGATCCGGATCAGGCGCTCTTCCGAGCCGGTGACCCACTCGGAGGCGACCAGCGGAGGGAAAACTCCCGGCGTGCCCACGCCGTTGACTTGGTGACACGTGTTGCACGCGCCGTCGTTATAGAGTTTCCGACCCAATGCGATGACCTCCTCAGGGGTCAGGATTTTCGCCGCGGCCTCCCCGCCTTCCTTAATCGGCGGAGCATTCTCGTCGTAAATCCGTGGATCGAACATGCCCGAATAACGGTTCAGGTAAGTGCCGGCAAAAAAGATCAGCCCGGAGAAGATAAAAAGCAGGTTCAGCGGCAGGAGCTTGTAGCGCGCCTTTTCATCCGGCTGCCGGCCCAGGAATTTCTCGTGTACCGCGAGCAGGCTCTCGTCGCTGATGGCCGCCTGGTCAATCCGCGGATCCTTGGAGGGAGGCGTGCTCATTTCTTGGCCTCTCCTTTTTTCTTCTGGTCCGGCGCGGTGGCTGGGGTTGCGTCTCCGCCTTGTTTTGCCGGCGCCGTGTCCGGCTGCTTGCCCGTTGCGGCCGCTGGAGTACCGGCTTTGGCTTCTCCGCTTTTGGGCGTTGCCGGGGTGGCTGCCTTGGCTTCTGGCGCCGCCGCTTCGGGCTTCTTGCCGTGCGCGCCCGCGCCCTTTTGCGGCGGCGGCTGAAAAGGCTTCGCCTCCGGGTAGGCGTACGCGTTGTTCAAACTGAGGAGATAAGCGACCAGCGCTTGGGCGCGGGCACTGGGCACCACTTCATGGCCCGCTTCAGGAGCCAGTTTGCCAGTCAGCCGAAGGCTGCGGCTCGAGCGCTCACCTACCTGGTGGCGATTCTCGAAAAGAAACTTGTAAGCCGGGTGCGTTGGGCTGCCGGTGTAGAGAAACTTCAATAGGTCCTCTTCATCCGGCGCGGAGGGTTTGCGACCGGCGAGATTAGCCAAATCCGGCCCAAGCCGGGAGGCGCCAAGTTGCGGGCGGGCCTGGTGAATATAATCGCGCGCCACACTCTGCCGGTCGCCCCAGCCGCGATCCTTATCCGACCCAAAATCCGGCCGGCGCACCTGTTGCGTGTGGCACGCGGCGCAGCCGAGATCCGCATACACGAGTTGTCCGCGCGACGCGATGCCCGGCGCCCGGACCGGGTAGTTGTCGCCCTCATCATGGTACGGCGTGAGCGAACCGAGTTGCGCGTGCGAACCCAGCACGATTGCGCCCCAGGAAATCGCGAGCGCCGCAAACAGGCCCAGGAAGAAGAGCGTGCCGTTTTTCATCAGGCGTGCGCCTCCAAGGTTGAAGGCTGGCGGAAGGGATTCTCGGCGGGGATGAGCGGCCGGTGGCACGCGCAGGCGCTCCGGCAAAAATTCAGGAAAAGCAGCAAATTCGCCAGGAGCAGTATCCCCTGCGCCGCCGCACTGACGAGCAGCGTGAGCCGGAGTCGGCCGAATATGTCGCCGATGCTGTGCTTGGCGTCGAGCAACGCATCGCCTTGCGTCCATCCCGCCACCAGCAGCGTGACCACCAGGAGCAGGATGCCCGCGGTCACCAGCACGCGGTGACCGGACACCAAGCCGCTGGACGCCCAGGGACGGCCCGTCAGACGCGGCAGCATATAATAGAGTCCGCCGAAAAACATCATGCTCACGCCGCCATACAGGCCGAGTTGCTCCATCGCCGTCGCTACGAAGGTAAACTGCGTCTCCTCCGCCACGCCCCGGAACGAAAGGATTGCATCCACCACCCCGCCGACGAGGTAAGCGAAGAGACCAAATTTAATGAAGCTGAGCGAAGTGCCCCCGGTGCCGACCGCCACGCGGAGATTGAGGAAAAGCACGAGGTAGTGAAACAGCAGCATGCAGCAAGCGACCACGGCAATGGTCGGAATCCAGGCCGGCACCGGTCCACCGACCAGGTGGCGTCCACCCGTCCAGCCGCCAAAAAACACCAGCGTCCAGAAGCCCAGCGGCGCAAAATCGTAGCTGGGCAGCGCCCGTCCCGAAACCTTCGGGACAATATAATAGGCGCCCGCCAACGCGAGTGGCGCCAGCCAGAGCGTCCAAAGACTTTGCGCATACCACCCGGCAGCGATCGACTGCACCGTCCCGCGCACGGGTGACCACAACAGGACCACTTGCGCCGCCGTAAACAACCACGGGAAGATAAACAGCGCCGCGGCCGCATACCATTGCGCGGCAAACGTGCCTTCCGTCCGCCGGCCGTGCCAGGCCAGCACTCCGGAAATCGCGATCGCGACATACGCC
>JBKJRG010000859.1:0-2550 GCA_046594805.1 Opitutaceae bacterium
GGCGTGTTCCTGCAGGCTGGCCGGATCCGTTGCGTGCGGAGCGGCACCGGCGCGACGGAAATGGTCGGCGGCGCAACGCCGGGCGAGGTGGTACATCCAGGCGGTGAAGCTGCCGTCATCCCGGTAGGTGTGGCGGTATTTCAGCATGCGCTGGAATACCGTCTGCGCGACGTCCTCCGCCCCAGTGCGATTGCCGGTCAGCTTGACCAGGAAACCGTAAAGCGGACCATGATGGCGCTCGAAAAGCTTGCCCAGCGCATCGAGCTCGCCATCGCGGACAGCGAGCATGAGCGCGTGATCGGAGCGTTTTTCAGCGGTGGTTTCCACGACGGCGGCGCAGGAGCGGTTAACCCTAGTTGGGGCGGAATGGACATGGATTTCGTCGACGGCGGCAATCACGGCAGCGGGGCATGGTTGATGTAGTGGGGGAAACCACGCGGGAGGAGATAGGTTACCGATAATTTGGGGCGCTTGGGCCAGCCCGGCGCGTGGCTTGGCAGTCTGGATCACATCAGCGGATCCCCGTGGGCGTGCGATTTACATTTGTCAGCGTTCACTAGGAGTTTATCGTCTTTGCATGAACCGCCGCGATTTTCTCGTTCGCTCCTCCCTGTCCACCACCGCGGGCCTGCTGGCCCGCTCGATCGCCGCCGAAAAATCCTCCCCGGCCACCGTTGTCCCCGCCACTTCTTCCCGTCCCGCCACGGCGACACCAGCGGCTGCGACCCCGGAGTTTAAAGTGCTTCGCCGCGAGGTCGGCACCTTCACCGCCCGCGGCGGCACAATCGGTTGGTTGTCGAACAAGGATGCGCTCGCCGCCGTGGACACGCAGTTCCCGGACACGGCGAAGCTTTTTTTGGATGGGCTGCCCGGTCGCACTGGCCGCAAGCTCGATGTCCTGGTCAACTCCCACCACCACGGCGATCACACCGGTGGCAATGCGGTGTTCAAGCCGGAGACCAAGATGATCGTGGCGCACGTGAATGTACCCGAACTCCAGCGCGCCCGGGCCGCCCAGGACAAGAAAGGCGACAGCCCCACAATTCCTGACACGACGTTCCCCGATACCTGGCGCAAGGAACTGGGCGGCGAAGTCATTTCCGCCAAGTACCACGGCGCCGCGCACACCAAGGGCGACATCGTCACGCATTTCGAGAAGGCGAACGTCATCCACATGGGAGACTTGATGTTCAACCGGCTCTACCCGGCGATCGATCGGCCGGGCGGCGCGAGCATCCGCGGCTGGGTTGGAATTCTCGAGAAGGTGGCGAAGACCTATCCTCCGGATGCGATCTACATCTTCGGCCACGGCAACGCGAAGTTTGGTGTCACCGGGACGAGCCGCGATCTGCTGGTCTTCCGCGACTATCTTTCGGGCCTGCTCGATTACACGCAGCAGCGGATCAACGCCGGCGATGCGAAGGAGAAGATCGTCGGGCTGGAAAACCTGCCCGGTTTTGCGGACTTCCATGTCCCGGTCGGCCCGCAGAACCGGCTGCCGATGAACTTGAGCGTGGCGTACGACGAGTTGACACAAAAAGCCGGCTGACGGGAAAAACTAACTCTCCTCAGATCTCACCCTTCACCAATTTCGGAGGAGTGCCGTCAAAGCGTGCGACGAAGGTGAGAGGGGAGGCCTGAGGTGTTCAGACCGTTTATCCCTTGGAAAATCGCCGTCGCCGTGCGCCTCCGGCTTCGAACCAGCTCCGCATCGCTGGATTGCGCACGCGCTCAACCTGGGCTCCCCCACTTCGGTGCGCACTTACAGGTCGCGCCAATCAACTTGTAGCGCCCTGACCCCGGGACGGAGGGCTCTCCACGAGTGACCGTGCTTGGGCCTGTCCATATTCGAAGAAGAAATCAACGAGCGCCTTTGCCTCCGGAAAATCGCTCGTATCTTTCACGCCAACTGAGATGAAGAACGAACGCGTGGAACCAGTAGTGACGACATCCCAGCGGATGTCCGTATTTAGAAGCTGAGCCTGCGTTACCGACGGAAATCGCTTCTTTAATTCGCCAACGAACGGCTCCGAACGCATCGCATCAACAACCCCGAAAAAAATTCGCTGCTCTGATTGCGAGTCCAGGTTCTTCGGCAATTCGAACCGCTGGTAATGCGACCGCTGAACCCGCACGCATCCGCCAAATAAGAACACCGCGATAAAAACTATCGGGAGAGCCCATGTCGTCCTTTTGGTTGTTTGCATCCGCAATCAATGATTGGCAAAAAACGAGCCATCGACAAGACCGTCCGCAATCGAGTCGCTTATCGCGACAAAGCAAATCCGGGCGCTCTTTGCCGATGTTCGGTAGGTAACCACGATTACCGGCGCTCGCAGATAGAACATCGGACTTACTTTGAGTATGTCCTGGTATGGAACCACTATCCTAGTGCGCCGGTCTTCGACAACCAAAGATGCCCCATTCGAGTAAACATCTCTGTAGTTTCGAATTACCCTGATCCAGATTGTGACCAGAACGACAGCAATAACCACTTGGAGGGTTGCAAGTATTGGGTGGCCAGCCAGCGACAGCAATGCACCCATCAAG
>JBKJRG010000071.1:0-4947 GCA_046594805.1 Opitutaceae bacterium
AGGAATCTCCTCGTGCTTTTGAATACTGAAAGGTGACCCTGTAGGCCAGCTCGCTTGCGAGCGCTTTCCAGAGCGCGCGCAAGCGCGCTGACCTACGTCGGACTGAATAGATACGGCTAAGGGGCGCAGAGCTGTCCGACAGGTTGTAGGCCAGGTCGCTGACCTGGCTCCGAACCTCCAGCTCAGCGGGCTGGCCTGCAAATTTCCGATTAATTCAGAAGCCAGGAGCCTTTTCCTGGTTACCTGGCTTCTGAATGGCGCACACTGAAATTCTCTGCACGTTATTGGCATCCCCTTCCCCATGACCATTCGCCCAGTTCTCCTGATTCTTGCATTCGCCGCGACAAGCCTCGGACCCATCCTGCACGCCGCCGCCACGCCCGCGAAGCCTAACATCCTCTTCGTCCTCTCCGACGATCACAGCTATCCGTTTCTCAGCTGCTACGGCGACGCCAATGTCCGCACGCCCACCCTCGATCGCCTCGCGGCCGACGGGATGAAGTTCCACCGCTTTTTCACCGCCGCCCCGCAGTGCGTCCCTTCGCGCGCAGCGTATCTCACCGGCCGCTCCGCGGTCGCCGCCCGGATGACGCGCTTCACCTCGCCGCTGCCGCGCGACGAGATCACGTTTCCCGAACTGCTGCGGGAAAAAGCCGGCTACTTCACCGGCATCGGCGGCCGCTCGTATCACCTCGACGGCTCCGGTCGCAACGCCGGCCCTGCCCTGACTGCCCTCCTCGACCAGCACGGGCTCAAGACCTTCGAGCAACGCGTCGACTACCTGCGGACCGGTTCCGACACAGAGGCGATCGAGCAGCTGCGCGAATTCCTGGGCAAGAAGCCCGCGGAAAAAGCATTCTGTTTCTGGCTTAACTTCAGCGATCCCCACCACCCCTGGACGCCGCCGGCCGCCGACCGCCCCGATCCCGCTGCGCTCAAACTGCCCGCGCACTGGCCCGACATGCCCGGCATGCGCGAACAGCTCGCGGACTATTGCGGGGAGGTGAACCGGGTCGATCGCAGCATGAAGGCTGTCCTCGATCTGCTCGCCGAGCGCGGTCTGGCGGACAACACGCTCGTCATCTTCGCCGGCGACAACGGCGCCGCGCTCCCGCACGGCAAAGGGTCGCTCTACGATCCCGGTTCAAATGTCCCTCTCGTCATTCGCTGGCCGGGAGTCATCCGCCCGGGTGGCGATTCGCGCACGCTCCTCAGCAATGAAGATATCGCGCCGACCCTCCTCGCCGCCGCCGGCCTCGCGCCGGGACCCAAGATGAGCGGGCAGAGTTTCCTCGGGTTGCTCAAGGGCGAAGCCTACACGCCGCGGCGCCACATTTTTGTGGAACGCGGGCCGCACGGTTCCGCTCCGGTCACGGTCGCCATGCGCAGCAGCGGTTACGATCTCGGCCGCGCCGTGCGCAGCGACCGCTACAAGTTCATCTACAACTGCACCCCGTGGATTCCCTACTCGCCCGTCGACTCCGCGGGTGGCGCGGCGTGGAGCGACCTCACGGCCGCCAACGAGGCGGGGAAGCTCAGCGCCGGCCTGCGTGCCACCTACTTCACCACGCCGCGTCCGGTCTACGAACTCTACGATCTCGAGGCTGATCCTTCGGAGTTGAAAAACCTCAGTGGCGATCCGGCCCTGAGCGCGGTCGAGCAGGCGCTGCGCGTGGCGCTGACAGAAAAAATGCTGGTGGATTTCGATTACCTGCCCCTGCCCGAACTCGGCGATCGTCCCGCGGCCAACGCACCGAAGAGCGGCAAAACGGGGAAAGCCGGCAAGGCGAAGCAGGAATAGAGCAGCAGCGGATTTTCCTGACCGTGGCGGCTTTCCGAAACCCAAGGGTGGACCCACCGGCAAATCTTGCCCGGGGCGCCGAGAACGCGTCTTTTGGTCACTGCATGACGAGTCGTCCATCGCCGCGATCCCTCGACCGCTTGGTCGCCGGCGCGACTGCGTTCCTTCGGACCCTTGCCGTCCTCCCATGTGCGGCCGGCGGATCCCTGGCCGCGGCGGCGGTCGACTTCCGCCGCGAAGTCCTGCCGATCCTCTCCGACACCTGTTTCCAATGCCACGGCCCGGACGAAAAAGCCCGCGAAGCCAGACTGCGGCTCGATCAGCGCGAGGGAGTTTTTCGCACACGGGACGACGTCACCGTGGTGCGTCCGGGGAAGCCGGCGGAAAGCGAGCTGGTCCTGCGGATCACGACCAAGGACGAGGACGAGGTGATGCCGCCGCGCGACGCCAAGCGCCAGCTGGCGCCTGCCGAAATCGAGTTGTTGCGCCGCTGGGTGGCCGAGGGCGCGACGTGGGAAGGGCACTGGGCGTTTGCACCGATGGCGAAGTCACGACCGCCGTTGACGACGAAAAAAAATCCCCAGCAGATCGATGCGTGGGTGTTGGCGCGGCTCGAGGCGGAGAAACTCACGCTCGCGCCGGAGGCGGATCGGGCGCGACTCATGCGGCGCGTTTCGCTCGACCTGACGGGCCTGCCGCCGACGCCTGCGGAACTCGCGGCGTTCGAGGCGGACCGCGCGCCCGATGCGTATGAAAAGGGGGTCGACCGGCTGCTGGCATCGCCCGCGTACGGCGAGCGAATGGCGACGGAGTGGCTCGACCTGGCGCGCTACGCCGACACGCACGGCTACCAGATGGATCGGCCGCGGGCGATGTGGGCGTGGCGCGACTGGGTGATTGATGCGTTCAACCAAAACCTGCCTTACGACCAATTTGTGACTTGGCAGCTCGCGGGCGATCTCCTGCCGGGTGCGAGCAAGACGCAGCGGCTGGCGACGGCATTCAACCGGCTGCACAACCAGAACGAGGAAGGCGGCGTGGTGGAGGAGGAGTATCGGGTCGCCTATGTCGCGGATCGCGTGACGACGTTCGGGACCGCGTTTCTCGGACTGACGCTCGAATGCGCCCGCTGCCACGATCACAAATACGATCCGATTTCGCAGCGGGAGTTCTACGGGATGTTTTCGTTTTTCCAGAATATCGACGAGGCCGGCCAGATTTCGTACCTGGGCTTCGCGGATGCGATGCCGGTCCCCACCCTGCTGCTCACGACGCCGGAGCAGGATCGCGAGCTGCTGGCGCTGCAAGCCCGCGCCGCTGCCGCGGAAGTCGAGCTGGCGCGCGTGCGCGCGGAGGCGGGCGCCGCCCGGTTCCAAAAGTGGCTCGGCGAGAAGGGTGCTCCACCGGCCCAGCCGGAAGACGCCCTGGCCCAATTCGGTTTCGATGCGATCAGCGAAGGGAAGACGACGCCGAATGCGATCGATGCCACGAAACCCGGCAAGGCCCATGAAGCGCCCCAAATCGTCACGGAAACCCGCGGGGCGGTGGCGGCCCTCGACGGCGAAAACGGTTTCACTTTTCCAGGCGTCGGCCACTTCAAGCGCACGGATCCGTTCTCGATCGGGCTCTGGTTGCAGCCGGCGGCGACGCTCGCGCCCCGCACGGTGGTGTTGCATCGGTCCAAGGCGCCGGTCGATGCCGGGAGCCGCGGCTACGAGATTCTGCTGGAAAACGGCCGGGTGGCATTCGCGCTGCACTACCTGTGGCCGGGCGCCTCGCTGAAGGTGGTTTCGCGCGCGGCGATTCGACCGGCGGCTTGGGCGCACGTCACCGTGACCTACGACGGCTCGAGCCGGGCGTCGGGCGCCCACATTTACCTCGATGGCCAGCCCGTGGAGTGCGAAGTGGTGCGGGACGGTTTGTTCAAGGACATCACGTACGCGAAAAGCGAACCGGACCTCACGCTCGGCTACCGTTTTCGCGACAGCGGCTTTGCCGGGGGGCGCGTCGACGATCTCACTGTCTTCGGGCGGACACTCAGTGCGCTCGAGGTGGCGCAGCTCGCCGGCCGGCAGGATCTCACGACAGCGTGGGCGACAGCGCCGGCGCTGCTTACGCCGAAGCAGCGGGTTGGTTTGCTCGATTATTTTCTGAGTCGCATCGATGCATCGGCGCAGGCTGCGGCCCAGGCGCTGCGCCTTGCTCGCGAGGCGCAAAACCAGCTCGTGACGCCGATCGCCGAGGCGATGGTGATGCAGGAACTGCCGGCCCCGAAAAAGGCGTTTGTGCTGCAACGCGGCGCCTACGACGCACCCGGAGCGGAAGTCACGGCGATGACCCCGGCCGCGCTCCCGCTCTTTCCGGCCGATGCCCCGCGCAACCGGCTCGGGCTCGCGCAGTGGCTGCTCGACCCCGAACATCCGCTGATGGCGCGCGTGACGGTGAATCGTTTCTGGCAGATGATGTTTGGCACCGGCTTGGTGGAAACGAGCGACAACTTCGGGTTGCAAGGCACGCCGCCCTCGCATCCGGGACTGCTCGACTGGCTGGCGCGCGATTTTGTCGCGGGCGGCTGGGATGCGAAGGCGCTCCTGCGCCGCATCGCATTATCTGCCACGTACCGCCAGTCGTCGCGCGCCACACCGGCGCTGCTCGCGCGCGATCCGCAGAATGACCTGCTCGCCCGCGGACCCGCGCGCCGGCTGAGCGCCGAGATGCTGCGCGACCAGGCGCTCGCCGCCAGCGGATTGCTCGTGAACAAACTCGGCGGGCCCAGCGTGAAGCCCTACCAACCCGACGGCCTGTGGGAGGAGAAATCCTCCGGCTGGAAATACGACACCGACAAGGGCGAGGGCCTCTATCGCCGCAGCCTGTACACCTACTGGAAGCGCGCCTCGCAGCATCCGATGATGATGACCTTCGACACCGCCGCGCGGAACACCTGCATCGTGCGTCGCCAGAACACCAGCACGCCCCTGCAAGCCCTCGTGCTGCTCAACGACACGCAATTCGTCGAGGCCGCGCGCAAGCTTGCCGAGCGCATGCTCAAGGAAGGCGGTGCCACCACCGACGCCCGCATTACCTTCGCCTTCCGCCTGCTCACCGGACGCCATCCCTCCAAGGCCGAACTCTCCGTGCTGAAGAAA
>JBKJRG010000127.1:0-8847 GCA_046594805.1 Opitutaceae bacterium
TGGGGAGGTGCGGCCCGAGCTGGTCCGCGTGGCGGCGGTGGTCGAACTGGTTCACCTCGCCACGCTGGTCCACGATGACATCATGGACGAGGCCGATGTCCGACGGAGCCGGCGCACGGCGTCGCGCGAATACGGCGCGACGGCGGCGGTCCTGCTGGGCGACGCGCTGTTCGCGCATGCGTTGCACCTGGCCACCCAGTTTCCCACGACGGAGATCTGCGCGGCCGTCTCTGAATCCACCCGGCGCGTCTGCGCGGGCGAAATCGTCCAAACGCTGCGGCGGGGCACCACCAACGTCACGCGGTCTGATTACCAGCGCATTGTGGAGCTCAAGACCGCGGAGCTTTTCCGCGTTTCCTGCTTTCTTGGCGCCCGCCTGGCCGGTTTTTCGGCGGCCTACGTGGACGCCGCCAGCCGGTTTGGCCGCCACCTCGGGATCGCCTACCAAATTTACGATGATTTGGTCGATTTCTTCGGGGAAGAGACCCGCATCGGGAAAACATTGGGCACGGATCTTGCCAGCGGGAAGCTAACCCTGCCGTTACTGCTCCTGCGGGAACGCCTTTCCGCAACGGAAGCCGCCGCGCTGTCGGCCGAACTTTCCGGCGAGCGCCCGTCTCAGCCCACCCTCCGCCTCGAGCAAATGCGGGAGTTTCAAGTTTTCGCCAGTGTGACCCAAGCCGTGCAAACGGAGCTGGACAACGCGGTGGCAGCATTGAATTCAGTTCCGCAAGAACCTCCGACACCCTTGTTGCTCGCACTGGTCGAAATGCTGGAAGGCCAAGTTTCGGCCTTAGGACGCATTGGGTAGTTGCCTACCTGCTCCAAAACCAATTAGTTCGTACCATACCAGCGATTTGCTTTCCCCTACCATGGAAGCGACCAAGATTCTCGGAAAGACGCTCGTAGCGTCCCCCGAGCGCCGCCACGAGGCTGACGCTGACGTGGAGGTTGTGCGGCTCGTGCAGAACGGGGACGTGGCTGCTTTCGACCGGCTGATCACCAAGTATCGGGAACGAGTATTTGGCATCATTTACCACATGACATCCAACCGCGAGGATGCTGCGGATTTGACCCAGGATGCGTTTATCAAGGCTTTCCAGTCCATCCATCGGTTTGGCGGGCAGTCGTCGTTTTTCACCTGGCTCTACCGGATTGCGGTCAACTCGACCCTGAGCCATCTCCGCAAATCGCGGCTCCGTTCGTTTTTCAGCTTGGAACGCATCAATCCGGACGAGCCTTTGGCCAAGGAAATCGTTGCAGCCCTGACAGATAAGACAGGCGGAGACCGGGATGCTTATGTGCGGGAGCTCCAGGAAAAATTGAACGATGCGATGCAAAAATTGTCTACCAAGCATCGCACTGTGGTTACACTTTTTGAGATCGACGCCCTTAGTCACCAGGAAATCGCCGAGGTTATGAATTGTTCGGTCGGCACCGTGCGTTCGCGGTTACATTACGCGAAGCAATTGCTGCAGGCGGAACTGCAGCCTTACATGCGCCGATGAGTCATGAGGATAAACGCCCGGTTGCGATCGAAGATTTGCTCCGGCTCAAGCGTGCGGAGCGCCCCCCCGCAGAATTCTGGGAGCGCTTTGATCGTGGGTTGCGCGCCAAGCAACTTGCCGCGCTGGTGCAAAAACGGCCGTGGTGGCAGACCATGCCCCGCTTCGTTCCGGTTTGGCGTCGATTTCGTTTTCCGCTCGGCGCCACGGCAGTCCTCGCCGTTACCTTTGTTTCTTTACGGGAATATTCCCAAGAGTCGGCTTCTCCGGTGACAGGTGAGCAAGCTTTTGCCGCTTTGCGGGTCGTTGTGCCCTCGGGCAGCCAGGTCACCCGCGATGTAAGCGTTCCCGTTTCGGCAGTTGAAACGAGGGACGGTTTGGCTGACGCGAATTCGACCTTGAGTGAATTCGCCCGTTCTACCTCCGAAGCGCCCGCGGTGCGCGACGCCGTTCTAGGTGCCCAGGTGGCATTGGCTCCGGCCGGCGCGCGATTGAATGAGGAATTGCCCGTTGCCTCGCGCCCGTTGGATGCGACTTTTGCCGCCGGCTCTGCGACTCCTTCTGTGCGGGGAGAAGGGTGGCTGGTTGGGAGCCGGGTCTCCACTCGCGGTCCATCTTCGCGCGGGACCGCGATTGAGCCACTGGCGCAGATGGTTCCCCCGGGGGAAGCGCGTCGGGCCCGAATTCTTTCTGCCATGTCCATCGCTGCGTCCGGAGATACTTTGGTGCGCGGCAACGAAATCGACTCGCTACCGGTTGAGCGCGTTGCCCGCCACCTGTCAGATGATCGGATGAACGACAGCATTCGCCGTTTCAACGCCAAGGGCGACCGCTTCTCGTTCAAATTATAGTGGCCAACTTTTGCTCGTCCGCCAAGCCCCGCACTCGCGGGGCTTTTTGCTTTCAATCGCCCCCACGCTAAGTTTCGGCATGCGATCGGAAAAAGACTCGATGGGTGAGCTGCCGGTGCCGGACGACGCGCTGTACGGCGCCAGCACGCAACGCGCCGTCTTGAATTTTCCCATCAGCGGCCGGGCCTTGCCTGAACCGTTCATCCGGGCCCTCGGCCTGGTCAAGCTCGCGTGCGCCCAGGCCAATGAGGCGCTGGGTTTGCTGACTCCAGACAAAAGTCGGCTTATTCAGCAGGCGGCGCGTGAAATCATGGCGGGGCGGCTGACCGCCCATTTTCCCGTGGACGTTTTCCAGACGGGCTCGGGGACCTCGGCGAACATGAACGCCAACGAAGTAATCGCCAATCGCGCCAGTCAGTTCGCCGGCGAGCCACTGGGTTCAAAACGTCCGGTGCACCCCAATGACGACGTCAACCTCGGGCAATCCTCCAACGACGTCATTCCCACGGTGCTGCACGTCAGCGTTGCGCTGGGATTGCACGCGCAGCTCGCCCCTGCCCTCGAGCGCCTTGCGCTGGCTCTCCAGGAGAAAGCAGATGCCTTCGCGGCCGTCGTTAAACTTGGGCGCACGCACTTGATGGATGCGACACCCCTGACGCTGGGCCAGGAATTTTCCGGGTACGCCCGGCAGACGGCCAAGGCGGCGGCCCGGGCCCGTCGCGCCGTCGTGACCCTGCAGGAGCTCGCGATCGGCGGCACGGCGGTCGGCACCGGCATCAACTGTCATCCGGAGTTTGCGGCTCGCGTCTGCCGGATCCTGAACGCCGAAACGGGTCTTTCGTTTCGCGAGGCGGTGAATCACTTCGAGGCCCAGGGCGCACGGGACGACTGCGTCGAAGTCGCCGGCACGATCTCGGCCATTGCGGCCAGCCTTTCCAAGATCGCCAACGACGTTCGCCTGCTGGCCTCGGGGCCGCGCGCGGGATTGGGCGAAATCAAACTGCCTGCCACCCAGCCTGGTTCCTCCATCATGCCGGGCAAGGTGAACCCGGTGATGAGCGAAATGCTCGTGCAGGTCTGCCTCTATGCTCAAGGCCTTGCCCAGACGGTGGTGAATTGCGGCCGCGACGGGCACTTGGAACTCAACGTCACGCTGCCGCTGATGGCGCATTGCCTCCACGAGGCGATCCATTGCCTCGCCAATGGCGCCGCCGTTTTTGCGGACCGGTGCATCAGCGGCCTCGAGGCCGACGTCGCCCGTTGCCGCGAGCTGGTGGATCGCTCGCTGATGCTCGTGACGGCGCTGAATCCGCACATTGGCTACGATGCCGCCGCGGCGGTGGCAAAGGAAGCCCATGCCACCGGCCGGACGTTGCGGGAGATTGTCCTGTCCCGAAAACTGATGGATGCGGCGGCCCTGGACCGCGCGCTCGACCCGTTGGAAATGACCAGGCCGAATTCCGGATCGCCGGGCTCGAGCGCCGGCTGACGCCCTGGTCCGATGCCGACCCATCAAGCCACGCTTTCCGTGCGCACCGCTGCGCAAGGCACCCACGAAATCACGGCCTTGGTGTCGCGGGAGCTCCAGCGCAGCGGCCTGCAGCAGGGCGTCGTGACCATTTTTTGCCAGCACACGAGCTGCTCGCTCGTCATCATGGAAAACGCGGATCCCTCGGCGCGGCACGATCTCGAGGCCTGGTTGAACCGGCTTGTGCCGGAAAACGATCCGCATTTCGAGCACACGCTCGAAGGTCCGGACGACATGCCCAGCCACATCAAAATGGCACTGACGCGCACCAGCGAGAGCGTTCCCTTTTCCGGTGGGCGGATGCTGCTGGGAACCTGGCAGGGAATTTTTCTCTGGGAGCATCGTCGCGGGGCGCATGCACGCCAGGTGGTTGTGACGGTGATGGGAGCCTAGGGCGTGCGCCGAGAATTCCCGTTACGCCTGCATGGTCCAGCTTCGCTGCGCTCGGAATGGCAGGTCATCTGAAGCCACGCCCAAGCCCAATCCCGCGCTCACCACGCGGGCCGCCCGGCCCGAATCAATTCTTCACCGGCAAGCAGGCGCCGCAACCGCTGGCGAAGAAATCGTTGCCCTTGTCATCCACCAGGATGAACGCCGGGAAGTCCTGCACCTCGATTTTCCACACTGCCTCCATCCCCAGCTCCGGATACTCGAGCAGTTCCACCTTCTTGATGTTCTCCTTGGCCAGGATGGCCGCCGGACCGCCGATGCTGCCAAGATAAAATCCGCCATGCTTCTTGCAGGCCGTCGTCACCTGCAGGCCGCGGTTGCCCTTCGCGAGCATCACCATCGAGCCGCCGTGGGCTTGAAACAAATCGACATAGCTGTCCATCCGGCCCGCCGTGGTGGGGCCGAAAGAGCCGGAAGCATACCCCGTGGGGGTCTTGGCCGGGCCGGCGTAATAGACCGGATGATCCTTCAAATATTGCGGCAACCCCTGGCCGGCATCGATGCGCTCCTTCAGCTTCGCATGGGCGATGTCTCGCGCGACGATGAGCGGCCCGGACAGCGAGACCCGGGTGGTGACAGGATAGCGCGAAAGGTCCGTGAGGATCTCCTTCATCGGCCGGTTGAGATCAACCCGCACCGTGCTGTCATCCTTCCAGGTGCGCATCGCCGAGGGGATGAAACGGCCCGGATCGATTTCCATTTGCTCGAGAAACACGCCGTCAACCGTGATCTTCGCCTTGATGTTGCGATCGGCGCTGCAGGAGACGCCCATTGCCACGGGGCAGCTCGCCCCGTGACGGGGCAAACGAATGACGCGCACATCGAGCGCAAAGTATTTTCCCCCGAATTGCGCGCCGATGCCGGTGGCGCGCGCGATCTGCAGCACTTTTTCCTCCATCGCGAGATCGCGGAACGCGCGGCCATGCTCGTTGCCCGTCGAGGGCAGGGCGTCGAGGTACCGGGTCGAGGCCAGCTTCAGGGTTTTCAGGCACGACTCGGCGCTGGTTCCTCCCACCACGAACACGAGGTGATAGGGCGGGCAGGCGCTCGTGCCGAGCAAGGGAAGCTTGTCGGCCACGAATTTCTCGAAGCTCCGCGGGTTAAGCAGCGCCTTGGTCTCCTGGAACAGGAACATCTTGTTGGCCGAACCGCCGCCTTTGGCCACGAACAGAAACTCATACCGGCTCCCCTCGGTCGCGTGGAGATCGATCTGCGCCGGCAGGTTGGTGCCGGTGTTCACTTCCTGCCACATGTCGAGCGGCGCCGTCTGCGAATACCGCAGGTTCTCCTTGGTGTAGCAGTCGTAAATCCCCTTCGAGATCCACTCCGCGTCATTGGCGCCGGTCCAGACTTGCTGGCCTTTCTTCGCGAACACCGCCGCCGTACCCGTATCCTGGCACATGGGCAGGATGCCACCCGCGGCAATCTCCGCATTCTTGAGCAGGGTGACCGCGACGTAACGATCGTTCTGGGACGCCTCGGGATCGTCCAGGATCGCGGCCACTTGCTGGACATGTTTCGTCCGAAGCATGAACGAGGTGTCGTGAAACGCCTGCTGCGCCAGGAAGGCGAGTGCCTCGGGCTGTACTTTGAGCATCTCCCGGCCTTCGAACGTGGCGCGGCTCACGCCCTCCGGCGAGAGGAGGCGGTACGCCGTCTCGTCCGCCCCGAGCGGAAAGGGATCCTGGTAAACAAAAGGCGGCGTGGGCATGGGAAGACCTAAGCGAAACGGTCGGACGGAGTAAAGGGAAGGGTCATCGACCCACGCCGGCCCGTCGTCGGGGCGCAGGCGGACTTGCCGGGTGCGCCCGCCTATTTTCCCGCCATGCTGCGGACCACCTCGTGGAAGCGCGGCAGATCGGCGAGGGTCACGACCGCTGCCGGTTCGCGGCCCCAGCCGGTGGCGCTGGGCCAGATTCCGCGACCCAGGAAATTTTCATGCGCGGCCGCCATTTCCGCGACGTGGAGATAGTCCTTTTGTTCCTTTTCCTCCCGCACTCCGCTGATCTGTGCCGGCGGAATCGGCGCAATTCTCCCGCTGGAAATATGCGCGAGATCATTCAAATGCACAAAGGGCCGCGAGTCGGCCAGCGTCGTCGCGGGGCGGGGGGTTTCCCCTCGCAGGTAACGGAAGTACTCGAGGTGATTTTCCATCAGGGGGTCAAACGGCTCGAGTCCGATCTTCTCGGTCCGGCCATCGTTCCAGCGAATTTCGATCTGGCCGCCGACCGAGTAACGCAGGACGGCCTTGTCGCACAGCACCATTTCGCAATGAGTGCTCGCGCCCGCACAGGCGTGAGAAAGGGCGAAGCGCATGGCAACCCCGGCCGTCGTGTCGGCCTCCACGAAAAACGTGTCCGCTCCCTCGATGGCATGGGCGCGGTAAAGCTCGGCGCGCACCGCGGCCAGTTGCGCCCAACTGAAGAGTTCGGGCCCGCCGGTCCAGAACAGGAGGTTGTGGACGAAATGCGCCATCGCGTTCCCAAAACAGGAGTCGAGCACGACGCGGCCATCGGCGGCGAGCAGCCGGCCGGCCCAGTTGTTGCGGCTGAAATAACTCGCGGGCCGTGGCCACAGCGCGCTGAGCGTGGCACCTCGGATCCCACCGAACTCACCCGTGAGCAGCCGCTCCTTCAATGACAGTCTCGCCTTTTCGATGATGAAATTGAAGCCGACCACGGCCGCCTTCCGGGCGCGGGCATCGGCGGCGATCATTTTCTCGAGTTCGATGTGGTCGAGCGTCGGAGGTTTTTCGACGTAGACCGGTATGCGCAGCGCGGTCGCGGCCGCGTGCATTTCCGCGTGCAACCGGATGGGCGTCGGCACGACCAGCATGTCCAGGCGTTCGTGGCAGGCTTCGAGCATGGTCCGGTAGTCCGGGTATACCTGCACGCCGCGGGACTGAAACCGCCAGGCCTGTTGTTCGCCCCCAAATCCACCGGCGTTCGGATCGCAGGTGCAGATGAGTCGGGCGTGGCCGCGCTCCTCCAGGCGCGCGATCGCATGGTGATGAGAGCCCGCGAACCCGCCCATCCCGACGATGCCGATGCGAACGGGCGGCTTCACACGATCTTGAATTTGGGCAAATCCTGCCCGTCGACCAGCCCGACGGGCCGGCCGCGCGCGTTGATGACGATCAGGTCATCGATCTTGTGCGCTTCAAACAGGCGCAACGCGTCCACGCCCAGCGCATTTTCGGCGATGGTCTTGGGTTGGCGGCTCATGAACTTGGATACTGGTTGCCGCAGGAAGTCCGGATCCGCCAGCGCGCTCCGCCGAAAATCCCCATCGGTCAGGATGCCGGTCAGTTTCCCGGATTTCTTTGCCACCAACGCGATGCTGCCGCTCTTGGCCTTGGTCATGGCCAGGATGGCGTCCTGCGTGGAAACATGGTCCGCCGCGATCGGCAGGCGCTCCGCCGTGCGCATGATGTCCTTCACGCGCAGGAGCAGCACGCGACCGAGATTCCCGGCCGGATGATACTTGGCGAAATCGTCGCGCGTCAGCCCGCGGGCTTCCAGGAGGACCATCGCGAGCGCGTCGCCGAGCGCGAGTGCGGCCGTGGTGCTGGCGGTGGGAGCCAGTTTGAGCGGGCAGGCCTCCCGCGGTACGCGATAAATCAGTTTCAGGTTGGCGCGGCGGGCAAGGTCCGAATCGGGGTTGCTCGTGAACGCCACCAGCCGGACTCCGAAGCGCTTCAAGACCGGCACCAAGCGGACAATCTCTTCGGACTGGCCGCTGTTGCTGAGCAGAAATGCCAGATCGCCCTCATCCACCAGCCCCAGATCGCCATGGAGCGCCTGGGTCGCATCAAGGAAACAGGAGGAAACGCCAGTGCTGTTGAAGGTCGCCGCGATTTTTTGCGCAATGGGGGCGTTCTTGCCTACCCCGGTGAAAATGAGCTTCCCGCCGGCAGCCCGCGTGGCGTCCACCGCACGCGCGGTCGCCACGAATTCACTCCCCAGGCTGCGGGCCGTCTCAGCGAGCGCGTCGTTCTCAATCCGGATGCAAGCGCGGGCGCGGGCGAGTACGGTTTTCGGTTGCAGGGCCATTTAGGGTTTGAGTCGTCGGGGAGAGGGTCGGAATTTAGGGCGAACGACTAGCCGTTCAATCCCTTTCCCTGCCAGATGACTGTCCGCCGCCCATTCGCCTTCGCCCTCGCACTCCTGGCCTTGCTGTGCGGCGCGGGTTGCGGTGGTGGTGAGACCGCGACGCTCGGGGCCGAATCGGACGACAGCGCCTACAAGCAGGCGAAGCAGCTGCAAAAGCAGGGCCGCGAGTCCGAGGCGTTGACGTCATACCTGAAGGTGATCGAGACGCGCGGCGACCGTGAGTCGGCGGAATCGCACCTCGAAGCGGGCGTGATTTATCTTCGGCACATCAAGGATCCGAACGAGGCCATTCATCACTTCCGGAAGTACCTCGAGTTCAAGCCGACGTCGCCCGAGGCGCGCCGGGTGCGCGAACTGGTCGACACCGCCAAGCGGGAGTTCGCGCGGACGCTGCCCGGCCG
>JBKJRG010000166.1:0-3974 GCA_046594805.1 Opitutaceae bacterium
GCAGGCGCCTGTTGGGCTAACGCGGCAGCGGTCGATGCAAGTATGGCGGCGGCAAGGGGCAGCGCGCGGATCAGCAAAGTACAGTTTGTTGTCATGGTCGTCCTGGGTTGGATTGGACTCCGACCACGCGCCGTCCGCAGGCCATCGCTTCGGCTCACCAGCAGCCCGAAAATCAACGGCGCGCGGGGGAACACGGCCAGAGGGTAACTTGGGTGCCCCAGCACACCGCGGGTAACCGTCCAGCGCAATCACCCCGCCAATCGGACAGTCTGTCTGGTAGACGTGAGGTCCGGGACTGAAAATGGGGGCGGGTCGCCCTCGCTCCGTTCAAGCGCAACCGCGGCGGGGGCTCTGCGGCCCAGAGACCCACTCACCTCGGCGGTTCCGGCTCCGCGCTCCGGGGCACACCCACCTCGCCCGCCTTGAGCAATGCCACGCCGAACAGGACGAGACCGGCGCAGACGAGCAGAAACCATTCGCCGTGCTCCGTATAAAAGCTGCGGTGCCCCACCCACCGGGTGTCGCGCTTAACGTCGATCGTGCCCGTGCCTCGAAAATAAATCGTCCCGTCGACCGCGCCCGGCTTGGTGTCGACCTTGCCGTCCACGCCCTGAGTGAGAACCGCGCGCACCGCGCCGAACTCGTCGATCCAGCCGCTCCAGCCGCCATTGCCACAGCGCAGGACGGGCCGGCGATTCTCCACCGCACGCAGGACGGAATGCGCCGCGTGCTGGTAGGCCGCCCCGCCCTCCCCGAACCAGCCGTTATTCGTCACCACCACCAGCACGCCCGCCTCGGCATAGGCGCTGCGCCGCGCCAGCGCCGGGTAGATATCCTCGTAACAAATCAGCGGCCCGATCGCCGCGGCCTCGCTGCGCAATGGGATCAACAACGGGGCCGCCCTTTCGCCCGGGGAAAAATCATCCCCGATCGGCACGAACTTTCGAATCCACCCGAGCAACGGTCGCAGCGGCACGAACTCGCCGAAGGGCACCAGCTGGCGCTTCGCGTAGTAATCCGCCTGCAGGCCCCGTTCCGGCGTCACCACGAACGCCCCGTTGAACCATTTCTCCGCCGGGGTGCGGCGCTCCTCGATCGCGATCGAGCCCAGCAGGATCGGCGTTTGCGCCTGCCGGGCCAGTCCCTCGACGAAGGCTTTCATGGCTTCATTGCCGCGCACCGCCCAGGGCGTGGCCGCTTCGGGCCAGAGGATCAAATCGGGCTTGGTCGCCGCCGCGGCGAGCGTTCGCGCCACCAGCACGTCGCGGATTTCCCCTTCCTTCGACTCGTCCCATTTCAGATTCTGCGGGATGTAAGGCTGGACGAACGCAAACCGCCCGAAGGGCGCCTGATAATGCGCGCGATTGAACGCCGACTGCACATGCACGCTGAAGCACGCCAGCACGAGGAAGAGCGCGAGGAAGAATTCCTGGCTGCGCTTGTTGAGGCCCTTCGCGCCTTCGCGCGTGAGTCGGTGGGCATAGGCCGCAAACCCGATGTTCACCGCCACAATCACGAACGAGATGCCACCCGCCCCGGTGTAAGCCGCGATCTGCAACATGCTCGCCATGGTCCATTGGCTCGCCGACAGCGGCAGCCAGGGAAATCCGCCGAGCAGCCACGTCCGCGTCCACTCGATCAACACCCACGCTCCCGCGAGCCCCAGCATCGCCACCAGCCTCGTCGCCGTCGGCCGGCCCAACATCCGCGGCAGCACCCACCACGCGGCCAGATACCACGAACCCACCCAGGCGCCGATGAAGGGCCCGAGCAAGAACAAGCCCACCCACGTGACGTTGTGCAGCCAGCCGAGGAGAAAAATCCACGCCAGCGCCTGCGCGGCGAACATCGTCCACACGAAAAGTTTCAGCCGCGGCCGCGTGTACGCCCAGAAAATTCCGGGCGTGAGCATGACATACGCGAACTCCGGCGTCTTGAACGGCGGAAACGAAATCACCGCCAGGAACACGGTCAGGGCAACGACCACGCCCGCCGCGAGCCATTCGGCGTTGCGCTGCAAAAACGTCGGCCGCGGCTCGTAGGGATCGAACGCGGTGGCTTGGGGCTCAGTGACCATGTCTCGGCCTTGGCAGCAGGAAGCCATGAACCCAGGAACCAAGCCCTCGAGCCGAAGGTTTTCTTCCTGGCTTCCTGGCTTCCTGCTTCAAGCGGTTTGCCTGCTTCAAGCTGGTTTCCTTGTTCAAGCCCACGCCTCGGCTCAGGCCCCGTGGCAGGTCTTGAATTTCTTGCCGCTGCCGCAGGGACACGGGTCGTTGCGGCCGACTTTCGGCGTGTCGCGGCGGATGGTCACCTTCGGGAGCTGAATCTCCTGCGGGGGCGGCGCCGAGGTGGCACCGCCACTCGTCACCGTCGTCGTGATCTGCGGGCCGCCGTTCGCCGGCGCGGGAGCGTCGGCCGGGCCCACCGCGTGGGCGGTGCGGCTGAGCAGCGCCAGCATGTTCTCGAAACTTTCCAGGTTCGACGCGCTGCGGAACAACCCGGTGCAAATCTGCAGCCGCACGTTGTTCATCAGCTCCTCGAAATACTTGTAGGCCTCCCCCTTGTACTCCACCAGCGGATCCTTCTGGCCATAGCTACGGAGCCCGATCGAGCGCCGAAGCTCTTCCATCTCCGTCAAGTGCTCCTGCCAGTGGTGATCGATCGCGTTGATCACCACGTAGCGCTCGAGCGAGCCGAGCGCCTCCGGGACTTCGACCGACTCCTTCACCGCGTAGGATGCCTTGATCTTCTCCAGCAACAGGGCAACCAGCACATTCACGTCGGTGCCCTTCAGCTCCTCGACCTTGATGCTGATCGGGAAATGCTGGTTCAGCCAGCCGACCAGGCTTTCGATGGAAGTCTGGGTCGGCCCCACCTTCTCGCCAAAACCGGCGACTTCGAGCCGCGTGTGCAGTTCCTCCTCGATCTGCTCGAAGATGATATCCTTGGGCCGGTCCGCATGGATCGCGCCGTTGCGAATGCCATAGACCACTTCGCGCTGCTGGTTGAGCACGTCGTCATACTGCAGCAGCCGCTTGCGAATCGAATAGTTCTGTTGCTCGACTTTCTTCTGCGCGCTTTCAATCGAGCGATTGAGCCACGGATGCTCCAGTTCCTCACCTTCCTGCATCGAGCCTTCCATCAGCTTGGAGGCCAGGTTGCCCTGCAGGAACAGGCGCATCAGGTCGTCCTCCAGCGAGAGGTAAAACTTGGTCAGCCCCGGGTCGCCCTGGCGGGAGCAACGCCCGCGCAGCTGCCGGTCGATCCGGCGCGACTCATGGCGCTCCGTACCGATGACATAGAGCCCGCCCAGCTCGCGCACGCCCTCGCCCAGTTTGATGTCGGTGCCGCGGCCCGCCATGTTGGTCGCGATCGTGACCGCGCTCTTTTGCCCCGCGAGCGAGACGATCTCGGCTTCCTGCTGGTGATACTTCGCGTTCAGCACCGAGTGCGGGACACCGCGCCGCTTGAGCATGCGCGACAAGAGTTCCGACACCTCGACCGACACCGTGCCGACCAGCACCGGCTGGCCGCGCCCGTTCATCTCGGTGATCTCCTCGACCACGGCGTTGTACTTTTCGCGCTTGGTGCGGAACACGATGTCGTCGAGATCCTTGCGCTGGATCGGTCGGTGCGTCGGGATCACCGTGACGTCGAGCTTGTAGATCTCGTAGAACTCGCGCGCCTCGGTCTCGGCCGTGCCCGTCATGCCGGCGAGCTTGCCGTACATGCGGAAGAAGTTCTGCAGCGTGATCGTGGCCAGGGTCTGGGTCTCGCCCTCGACCGTCACGCCCTCCTTGGCCTCGATCGCCTGGTGCAGGCCATCGGAGTAGCGCCGGCCCGGCATGAGTCGGCCGGTGAACTCGTCGACGATCAGGACCTTGCCTTCCTGCACCACGTACTCGACGTCCTTCTCGAACAGCGCGTAGGCCTTGAGCAGCTGCAGCACGTTGTGGATCTTTTCGTTGCGCTGG
>JBKJRG010000187.1:0-3108 GCA_046594805.1 Opitutaceae bacterium
CCCCGCAGGATCGGCGACCCGACACGGACGTGTTGAATGGCATCGCGTATGATGCCGCGGGAGATCGGCTGTTTATTACCGGAAAGTACTGGCCGAAGATTTTTGAGGTGCGGTTGAAGCCGATCCCCTGAGAAACTCCGGCTTGGTCCTATTGTAGGCCAGGTCGCTGACCTGGCTTCTGACCGCCAGCTCAGCGCGCTGGCCTACCACGGCGCACTTACGGAACCTCGTAGACTTCGACCAGCACCAGACCGGTTTGGTTGGGCGGGGCGGTCGTGACCGGCGCGCCGCCGACGACGGTGGGGGGGGCGGGAGCGGCGCCGGCTTGCAGCGTGAAATTACCCGGGTTGAGCGCACTGACTATGGCCGCGTCGCTGTTGGTCGCCTTCAGGGCGAAGGCGCCGATGACAGGAAACACCGCGTTGAGCGTTGCGCCCTGGCCGCCGTTGGCCGCCGGCTGGCTCCAATTGTTATTGGTCGCGACGGTTCCCCCCGCGCTGTTGAGAATCGTGATTCGCGGATCGCCCAGCAGCGCGCTGGCCGGCAGACCAAAATCCGTCAGGCCCGGCGCGACTGCGCGCGCGACAATCGTCCGTGGGTTGGCGCCTTGGATCACGATGCCAGGCGTGATGAACCCGCCTTCCTCGTCGATCTTCGCCAAGGTCGAAAGGTTGGTCAGGCGCGTGGCGTTTTTGGTCACGTCGTAGACTTCTGCGAGGACGTCGCCGGATGAACCGTTGAGACCGCGGACGGTCGCGGTGTAACTGCCCGGGTCGAGCGTGAGCAATACGGCGGCATCGGCATCGCCCGGGGCCAGGGCGAAAGCGCCGACGGCGGCGGCGGCCGCGGTGAGCTGCGCCGCATTGGACGCCTTCTCCCAGCCTTCGTTGACGGCGATCACGGCGCTGCCCTGGTTGACCTCTAGTCGTGGCGCGGTCAGCGCCGTGGGCAGGCCGAAGCGCACCAGCGCGGGCCCGATGCCGCGGATGAGCAGCGTGGCTTTCTCGGGGCCCGTGATGTTGAAGCCCAGGGCGAACGAGTCGCCCACGAAAGAGATCTTCGTCCGGGTCGAGAGGTTGACCATTCGTCCCGGCGCGGGCGCAGGCGTGCCGGCGACCCGCGCGTTGAGGAAGGCAATCACGCGGGCGTTCGCATCGCTGTAGAATTCGGCGGCGGCATATGCCACGCGGAGCTGGGCGGCGATGTCGCCGGCGCGGGCCTGGTAGGTCGCCGGCAGGGCGGAGCGCAGCGCATCGAGAGCGGGCAGCGCCTTGAGATAGTTGTTCGAATCGAGAAAACCCGCGTTCTTCAGCGCGGACCAGATCGTCTGCGCGTCGGCCGCGGTGAACGTGCTGGAGTTGACACCCAGCGCGCGGAAACGCGCCGCATGCACCGGCGCGGGGGAGTTGGTGAAGGCACCAGTGGCGATGCCGCGGCCCGCGAGAAACTGGGAATTTTGGCGGGCACCCGTGTTGCCCGCCACGCCCAGGGTTTCGTCGTTGGCGGCGAGCGCAAAGTATTGCGGCACGTGGGAAGTGACGGCGAGGGTCGTCCCGCCGGTCGCGCAATACAGAATGGCGCCCTTCACGGGCCGAGGCCGGTCATTGGTGGCAAGCAGCTCACTGAAACGAACGGCGGCATCGGCGCCGCGCGAGAAACCAAGCAGGAAGACCGGCTTGGTGGCGGCGAGCGTGCCATCGCGGGCGAATCGATCGAGCGCAGCCGCAAGGTTGGCGGCGTCCGGGTTGTTGGCCAGGGTGGGTTGGGCGTTCCACGAGCCATTGTTGCGGTTGACACTGTTCAGTGCGGCGACGCCATAGCCGGCGGCGACGAGATCCCGCGCGAGCGTGAGCTGCTCGGGACGGTTGAACCAACTGGTGACATCGCCGCCTACTTCATGCACCAGGAAGACGAGGCCCTGTGCCCCGGTGGGGATGTAGTAGGAAAGCGTCGTCGAGATCGTCGCGGGCGCGGTGGTCGAACCGGGCGGCGCGACCGGGGTGACGGGATTGAAATTCGTGACCATGGTGGGCGTCCAGGCGGGCGCCGCCTTGTAGGTCGCGGTCAGGCTGGCGGGTGCAGTGGGCACCGTGATCACCACGTGCGGCAGCAGGGGCGCGAGCGCGCCCGTGCCCAGCCCCGCGAGATCTCCCGTCCAGCGATCGAAGACCTGGCCGGCCGGGGGTGGGTTCGCGAACAAATCGACGCGCGACCCTGCGGGAAACGTACCCCCGCCGCTGCCACCATTCACGGTGACCGCGACCGGCGCACCGTCACCGGTAACCACGATAAACGAGCGGAGGGTCACGGTGACGAGGCGTTGCAGCGTGACGTCGCATGATGCCACCAACAGGCCCGGTCCGCCCGCGCGAAACGTGAGCGTGTTGGTGCCCTGGCCGCTGACGATGCCTGCGGCGGCGCCGCTCAGCGACCAACGAAAAGCGCGGTCGGCGTTCTGCGCCGGCGGCACAGTGGCCGTGATGCTGGCTGTTTGAGTGACAACAGTGGCGGGGGCGGACATCGTGCCGGCGTCACCGGCAGAAATCACCGTAACCTGGGTGGAGACGTTCTGGGTGGTGCCATTGTTCGTGATGGCTACGCTGAGCGACAAGGTGCCGGCGGTTTCCGCGACATATTGGATGGTGGGGCGGGTGGCGTCGGTCGTGATGCGTCCGCCGGTGATGGTCCACTGGTAAGTGGCGGTAAGCGCAGCTTGGTTGAGCCCGCCGTTGGCGGCGCCCGCGTTTGGGATGATGGCGTTGGCCTGCACCGTTTCACCGACCAGCA
Organism: Opitutaceae bacterium; assembly: GCA_046594805.1. Lineage (GTDB taxonomy): Bacteria > Verrucomicrobiota > Verrucomicrobiia > Opitutales > Opitutaceae > ER46. The sequence continues at coordinate 2,788 of JBKJRG010000187.1, forward strand.
CCGCATTATCGGTGGTGATGCGCGGCCCCGCCGGCACGGCCGGGTTGACCGGCACGGTTATGTTGGGATTGATCGGCCCGGTTCCCGGATTGCCGGGATTGCCAGGAGTGCCCGGGGGCCGGACCTGTCCTAGAGTGCCCGCCGCGAACACCAGGGAGAGGAAACTTGCGGCGAGACGGCCGCCGCCGGCAGGGCGGGAACGCGGTGAGGGCGAATGCAAAGGACCGAGAGTACTCATCGTAGCGACGGAAGACGTTTTTGGCCGGAGAATGTTACTGGGGCGTGGGGCGGCCATGCAGCGCGCCGGCTGCCCCGGCCGAG
>JBKJRG010000427.1:0-6305 GCA_046594805.1 Opitutaceae bacterium
CGGCAGGATATTCCGGCCATCGATCACGCGATCAGCAGGCACCGCGAGGCCAGCCGCGGCGAGCGTCGTCGCGAAGACATCCATCATCACGGCGGGCGCGGCACTCACCTGGCCGGGGGGGATTTTTCCCGGCCAGCGCGCGATGAACGGCACGCGATAGCCGCCTTCCCAGCTCGTTCCCTTCATGCCGCGCAACCCGCCCGAGCTGCCGCCATACCACGGACCGTTGTCGCTCGTGAAAATAATCAGCGTGTGTTCGTCGAGACCGAGCGCCTTCACCTTGGCCAGCACTTCGCCCACCCCCGTGTCGAGATCGGCCAGTACATCGCCATAGAGGCCCGCGCCGCTCTTTTGGTAGAACTGCTCCGTCGTCGCCAGCGGCTTGTGCGGCATCGCGTGCGCCAGGTAGAGGAAGAACGGTTTGCCAGCGTTGCGCTCGATGAAGCTCAGCGCCCGCGCAGTGTAGCGCCGCGTGATCGTCGCCTGCACCAGCGGGTACTCGACCACCTTCTCGCCGTCCTGAAACTGGACCGGCCTCATGTCATTGCTGTAGAGAATACCGAGGTATTCGTCGTACCCTCGGCTAGTCGGCAGCGACTCACGCTGCTTGTGGCCCAAGTGCCATTTGCCGACCATCCCCGTCGCGTAGCCCGCTTTTTTGAAAATTTGCGGCAGCAGGATTTCCGAGCCGGGCAACGCGAGGTCGTCGGCCGCCGGCCCGCCATCCGGCGCCGGGTTTGCCGTCATGCCGCAACGAAAAGGATAACGCCCCGTCTGCAGCGACGCTCGCGTGGGCGCGCAAAACGGCGCAGGCGTGTTGAACTGGGTGAGCCGCGCCCCCTCTGCCGCCATCCGATCCAGATTCGGCGTCTTGAATTTCGGATGCCCATAACAGCCGAGATCGCCGTAGCCGAGATCGTCGGCGAGGATGACGATGACGTTGAGGTGCGCGTCCGCGGCGCGCGCAGGACGAGCGACGACGGTCAGGAGCAGGCAGGCAACGCCGAGGAGACGAAGGGGGTTCATGAGAGTGAACGTGCGGGAACGGGTAGGGAGGGCAATACAACGCGTGCGACGACGAGCGCTGGCCAGGGGCTACGTCCGGACGAACACACCAAAATCCTTGGCCGACGGTCACGCTTCTGGTTGCGTGACGTCATATCCCGGCGAACGCCGACTGAACATCCGCCGGATCTACGTCCGAAAGGGAAACGCAACCCTACCCCCCTTCCCATGCATCGCCGCCACTTCCTGAAATCCGCTGCCACCGCCGCCTTGGTCGCGCCGCAACTCTGGGGCCAGTCCACCCCGCCTCCGCGCCGCGCTCTGAAAAAAGGCCTCATGTACAATTCGTTTCGCGGCCCCACCGCGGACAAGCTGAGCGTCCGCGAAAAATTCGCTCTCCTCCGTGCCGCCGGCTTCGATGGCGTCGAGGTTCGCGGCTCGATGGATCAGGCCGAGGTGCTCGCCGCGCGGGATGCCACTGGCCTCGCCATCCCGAGCGTGACCGTCGCCACCAACTGGGCCCGGCCCTTGTCGGATCCCAACCCCGGCGTCCGCGCCGCCGGGCTCGAGGGACTGCTCCAGAGTTTGCGCGACGCCAAGGCGTATGGCGCGAGTTCCGTCCTGCTCGTGCCCGGCGTGGTGTTGAAAGAAGTGTCGTACGCCGATGCGTACGCCCTTTCGGTCGCGGAAATCACGAAAGCCCTGCCGCTCGCGGAATCGCTCGGCGTGGCCATTGCGATCGAGAACGTCTGGAATCAATTCCTGCTCAGTCCGCTCGAGGCGGTGGCCTACGTCGACGCGTTCAAGAGCCCGATGGTCCGCTGGCACCTGGACGTCGGCAACCTGGTGAACACCGGCTGGCCCGAGCAGTGGATTCGCGCCCTCGGGCCGCGGATCGCGCAGGTGCACGTCAAGGAATACAGCCGCAAGCTGCGGGACGAAAAAGGGCCGCGCGCCGGTTTCGACGTCGAGCTGTTCAAGGGCGACAGCGACTGGCCGGCCGTGATGCGTGCGCTCGATGACGTGAAGTACAGCGGCTGGATGATCACCGAACAGCGCCGGCCGCCGGGCCTGGACGACGCCGCTTACCTCGCCCACCTCTCCGCGAAGCTCGACGAGATCTTCGCCTGCTGACCGGTGCTTCCCCGGGGGCGGTGTGCTCGCCGCTTTTACTATGCGGCCAGGGACCCGTTGCTCGCAGACCCTCTATTTCCGATTTCGATACCACACCGCATTCCGCGACTCCCGGCCGGCCAGGATCAGATCCAGCCGGCCATCTCGATCAAGATCCGCGGTCTTCAGGTCATAGGCCTGCTGCTGGTTGCCCGTGTCGATGTCGTGCGCGGTGAAAGCGCCGCGGCCGTCGTTCTCATACCAGCGAACGACGAAGGCCGTGTAAGAGGCGGTTGCCACATCCACATCGCCGTCCCCGTCGAAATCTCCCACCGCCAGCGCGTGCGGTGTCGCCAAGGCGGAATCGATCGGGTGTTTTTTCCACGCCGGACCTTCAAACCAAAAGATCCCAACACCATGGCCGCAGCTTCCGATCACGTCCGGCTGCCCATCGCCGTTTACGTCCGCCGCCTTGATGTTGGTCGCGCCTTTCTCCTGTGCGATCCGGTGCTTGGTCCAGGACTCCCCGGCGCCGCTGCCCCGTTCCCACCAGGTGAACGTGCCGGCGCCCGAATCACCGAGCAGGACATCGCCGCGCCCATCGCCATTCAGATCGGCAAAATCCAGATAGTGCGGCCGACCGTCGGCGCCGTTCCGGGTGATGACGCCGCGGGACGAGGGCTCGGTGGCGCCACCCAGTTTGAACCAGGCGAGACTGTTGGGGAAAAAAGGACCGCTGATGCTATTTGAAATCAGGTCCGGCCGCCCGTCCCGATCCACATCGCCCACCGTCAGTCCGTGAATGCCGTTCAGCTCCCGATCGACGACGTGAGCCTTCCAGGGCACCCCCGTCCCGCGCGGGTTCTCCAGCCACGCCACGCTGAAGTCGGGTCCTTGGGGTTCGCCCGCCGCCTTGCCCTGTGCGCGCGCCTGCCGGAATTCGATCCACGGGATTTGATAACGACCGAGGCCCAGATCCAGATCGCCGTCCTGATCCGCGTCCAGCGCGACGCAGTAGAGCAACTTGCCCTCCTTGGCATCGAACAGCACCCGCGGCTCCCATTGCGGAGCAGTCAACGCGAATACTTTGGTCACGCCCATGGCAATCAGGTCGGGCCGGCCGTCGCCATTCGCATCCACCGCCTCCACGCTCCAGATTGACTCCGGCAGGGCAAACGCGTGGCGCTCCCACCCCGGCGGTTTCGCCGCGACGACAGCGCCCGCTGCCACCGCCAGCCCCAACATTTTGGCCACGCCCGTATTCATCCGTAGTTGTTTGCTCATTTTCCGAGGTTCGAGGGTACAGGTCCGCCAGTCAACGAGTCGAACATCGCGTTCGCCAGATCCAGTTTGAAGATCATTCCCTCGTAGCCGACCACGTAAAGGTCACCCTGCTCATCCTCCGCCAACGATGCTATGGTTTCAGGTGAAACCCCGATTTTCCGGATGGCGCGCAGTGTCCGGTCCTCCTGCGTGAGTCCGAAGAGAAATTTCGAGGTGAAATCTCCGCAGATATACACGCCATAAAATGAGGATTTCCGATCGCCCCGGTAGACATGGCCGCCCGTGATCGAATTGCCATAGGGCCGTTTGTACGCGAAGATCGGCGGCACGTAAGTGGCCCCGGTCTGCCGGCGGACATTGGAAAAGGGCTCGAAGCCTTCATAGACATTCCAGCCGTGATTCTCCCCGCGACGTACGATCGCGACTTCCTCCACCCGATTCTGGCCCACGTCGCCCACCCAAAGGTCTCCGGTCAGCCGATCGAAACTGAATCGCCATGGCTCGCGAAAACCCAGCGCCCAGATTTCGGGCCGCATCACGGTGTCACCGCGAAACGGATTGTCCGCCGGAATGGCATAGGCGGTGCCCTCGCCCTGACGATCGACGTCGAGGCGCAGCATCTTGCCCAGGAAAAGCTGCGGATCCTGGCCGTGTCCGTTCGGGTCCTCCTGGGGTCCGGTGTCGCCCATTCCGAAGTAAAGAAAACCGTCCGGCCCAAACGCCACGCACCCCCCAGTATGATTTTCCGTCACGCACTCGATGGCCAGCAACCGCCGTGACGGCACACCCGAGTCCCGGCTCAAATCCGGCGCCGCGCGTTTCTCCACCAGGACGGTTAGTATCCTGCCCTGCTCGAAAACCTGGTGTTGCAGGTAATATTTCCGGTTCTCCTGAAACAGCGGATGAAAAGCGAGGCCCAGCAGGCCGTTTGGCCCGCGCTCGTTGAAAACTTCCGGGGCAAAATCGCCGAACAAGATTTTCGTGTCGCCCTCCGGCCTTTTCTCCATCCGCCAGATCTTACCGGATTGTTGCATCGCGAGGAACACGTTGCGACTGCCCGGCACCTGTCCGAACCAGACCAAGCCGAGTCGCGGCTCGCCGGGCCGCCGGACGAGATTGGCTGGAAACCGGAATTCCTCCGCGAAAAAAGGGCGCAGGGCCACGGGCCGCGCCAATTCCGCGATGACGTCCGGCAGACCCTGATGGGCCGCGAGCGAGTTGGCCGGCTGCCGCAAAGTGACGAGGTATTCGATCAGGTCGGTGAATTCCTGGAGGGTCAGTCGGGCGTGCAGCCCTTCGGGCATCAGCGAAAGCGGGCTGCCGCGCTGCGCCTTGATTTCCCGCTGCGGGAGCCGCACCCGGCGGCCATCTGCGCCGATCAACTCCGTCGCCGCGGCGTCGACCCGCTTGATGACCCCGTAGAAGGTTTCGCCCGCGGTGGTTTCCACGAACGTGGCACCGTAACCGACCGCGATCGTCGCGTTCGGCTCGAGCACGGCATCGATCAGTTCGCGGCGGGGAAACGTGTCGCCCACCGTCGATAAATCGGGTCCCGCCTGGCTGCTACTGCCATCAACGGAGTGGCACTGCGCGCACGCCGCCCGATCCTGGCCAAAAAAAATCTCCCGGCCGCGGACGGCATTCCCGTCGCGCCGCACCGCAAAGTCCCGGAAGACCTTGGGCGCGGCCGGCGGCGATTCCTGGCCGCGCGCCACGGTGAGCAGTAGTACGGCCGCGAGGGCGAGTCGTTTTGGCGGAATCATGCGTTCGATGCGACGGTGGCGATCTATTTCTCCCGGTTCCGCGGATGGAACTTGGCGTGGTGATTGAGCAGTCGTTCCGGTTCCACGGCCGTGTAGAGCTGGGTCGTGGAAATGCTCGCATGTCCGAGCATCTCCTGGATGGCCCGGAGATCGGCGCCACCGGTCAGGAGGTGGGTCGCGAACGAATGCCGCAGCGCATGGGGCTTCACGTTCTTCGCGATGCCCGCGCGCGCCGCATGCTGCTTCACGATCATCCAGAGCGCGACCCGTGAGAGCGCCCCGCCGCGGTGATTGAGGAAAAACTGGCTGCCGGTTTTCGCCTTCACGAGCTGCGGGCGGCCCGAAGCGAGATAAACGGCCAGCGCATCCCGCGCCTTGCCGCCGACCGGCACCACGCGCTCCTTCGAGCCCTTGCCAAAGATCCGGATGAATCCCTGGTCGAGGTCGATCTGCTGCAGCATCAACGCCGCGAGCTCGGAGACGCGGAGCCCGCTGGAATAAAAAAGCTCGAGCAACGCGCGATCGCGCAGGGTGCGCGGCTCGCCCCCGATCGGCGCGGCGAGCAGCCGGCCCACTTCCTCCTCGGAAAGCGTCCCCGGCATCTTGCGCACGAGCTTGGGCCCGCGGAGCAGCGCAGTGAAGTCATCCTCGCGGATTTTTTCCCGGACGAGAAACCGGCTGAGCATCCGCAGTGCCGCGAGTTTGCGCGCCAGGCTGGCGGTGGTGTAGCGGGCGCTGGTCAACGAATGCACCCACGCCGCGGCGTGTTCGCCCGTCACGCCCCGCCAGCCCGCGGCCCCGCGACGCGCCAGATAGATCGCCGCCTGGTCCAGATCGCGCGCGTAGGCGGCGACGGTGTTTTTCGCGAGGCCGCGCTCGAGACTGATGAAAGCCAGGAAGGCTTCGATCTCCTCGCCAAAGGCCTTGGGCGCCTGGCGAGGCGGCTGGGCGGCTGTCATGCCGACAAAAAGCGGCGGCCAGAGGTCGCCGTCGATCTTAAACTAATCCGGGGCAGGGGCGTCGCCACGGTCTTTCGTTTTGGCCGCGTAAATGTAGGCCAGCTCGCTTGCGAGCGCGGTTTGGCGCGCGCAAGCGCGCTGACCTACGGTAAAGGCGTTTGAACAACCAAAACGAAAGACC